>JAJDES010000545.1 GCA_029259675.1 Planctomycetota bacterium | reverse complement strand
CATCGCTCCGGTCGAGCCCACTCGGTCAAGGCCGGCGGCCGCAGCCCCGGCACCCAAGCCCCCGGAACCCAAGCCCACTGGGCCAGAAGCTGCAGCGCCGAAACCGGCAGCTCCCAAGCCCGCAGCACCAAAGGCTGCAGCACCAAAGGCTGCAGCACCGAAGGCTGCAGCACCGAAGCCGGCCGCGCCGAAGCCGGCCGCGCCGAAACCGGCAGCTCCCAAGCCCGCTGCGAGCGCTCCAGCCAATATTGAATTTTCCAAACCCAAGCCGGTTCCCAAACCAGCGCCGGTTGTGAAGCGCAGTTCCGCGGCGTCCAAGCCTCCGAAGGTTCCCAAGAGCAGCAAGGTTGCCATGCCCGCAAGCGGCAACGCGCCCCAAGCAAAACCCGATGCGGCCGGCGGAGACTCGGGCAAACAAGAATCAGATTCCAAGCAAGCGGACGCAGCGCAATCCGATTCGGCCGCCGCCAAGGTCGAGGCGGTCAATCTAGCTGGCGCGGCACAGGGATCGCCCACCGGCGCCGACGCAACAACCGCGCCGGCATCTGCCCAGGGCGCGGCTGCTGCCGGCGCTGATTCGGCTGCTCGAGTGGAAGACAAAGCGCCGCTGCTGCTCAAGAAAGCGGCCGCAATTGTGGTGGTCGGATCTTTGGTTCCCTACGTCGGGCACAACGGCAGCTGGATCACCAACATCGCCTCGAAGCTGTTGATTTTGATCGGATGCGGACTTTTCTACGCCTGCGTATTGGCGCGCACCGATGCCAAGCTGAACCCGACTTTGAAAAAGCTCGGCAACATTCGTTTCCTTAAGGAGAGCGAGAAGCGCTCCAAGTCTGCGGTCGAGACCATCGTCGGATTCATTCCGACTCCGCTTCACATTTTGGCTTGGATTCTGCTCATCTCCGGCTTCTTCGTCATCAGCCTTGAGCCGGGCCTGGCAACCGACGAGGTCGAGTTTGGCCGGGCCCTTTCCGAGGTCGGCATGTTGGCCTGGGCTGCGGCAACCATCGTGCACATCGAGGCCTACCAACGGGGCGGCAAGTTCAACCCGATCTTCCCGATGATGTTCCTGGCCATGGCCTTCAGCGGCACAGCCAGCTTGCTCGGCAACATCGGTGGCTTGATGTCGGACGAGCCGCCGCTTTCGCCCGCGCTATTGGGACTCGGAGCCCTGGGTTCCCTGGCCGTGGCCGTGGGCGGTTTCTTTGCCTGCTACACCATCTTCTTGGCCATGAAACAGGCCAAAATCGAAGGGGATCGCAAGCGCGAAGCCGCTCGCATCGCTCGCAAGGCCGAGCGCAGCGCACGCAAATCCAAAACGAAGAAATAAGCACTGCCGGCGGCGCGGACAAATGGCCGCTTGCAATGGCGGGTGCAGAGCGCGAGCCTGGGCCGGCATCGAAGCCTTCGCCAGGCACAAGTTGTCTGGCCATGTACATCGCCAGGCTTCCATGCGACTCTCGCCGAGCGGCATTTCTCGCAACCCGCGCTCTCTAGCCTTCGCGCAACGACTACTTGGAATTACAGCCTCAACCGCCCAGGGCCAAGCCGCCGGTTTCAAAGCCGGATAAGCCGCTGCCGCGCACAGCTCGCGAGATGCTGGCCATGGCGCGAGAATTCTTGGATTCCAAGGGGATAGAGGATGCGCGCTTGGAAGCCGAGCACCTGGTGGCGCACGCGCTCGGACACGACCGTTTGCAACTCTTCCTGGACCTGGACCGGCCCTTACTGCGCGGCGAGATTGACAGCGCGCGCGAATTGTTGGTCAGGCGCAGCCGGCGCGAACCATCGGCCTACATCACGGGTGTGCGCGAGTTCTACAGCCGAAACTTTTTGGTGGGACCGGGCGTGTTGATCCCGCGACCGGAAAGCGAACACTTGGTGGACGCGGTGCGCGAATGGGTGGCCCGGCGAGCGAAGAACTCTGCCCAGGCGGCGAGCTCGGATGTGGAAGCCGAAGTGCCAGCCGAAGGAGGGGATGCGGAGCAGCCGCAGGAAGGTGCAGAGCCCATCAGCCCGCAAGCTCCGGTTTCTGCGGCGGCGCGCATTCGCCGCGAACGCGAACGCATCAGCGACTCTTTGGTGATCGCAGATTTCGGTACGGGCAGCGGTTGCTTGGCCGTGACTTTGGCTTTGGAGTTGCCGGGGGCCCGCGTGCTGGCCATGGATATTTCGGACGATGCGCTCGGGTACGCTCGCAGCAACGCGGATGCGCTGGACGCGAAGGTGGAATGGCTCAAGACGGACAAACCGGACGCGCTCTTGGAATTGGAGCCTGCCGGCGTGGATCTGCTCATTTCGAACCCGCCCTATGTCAATGAGAGCGAGCGCGCGGTGATGCTGCCCGAAGTGTTGGAATATGAGCCGCACTTGGCGTTGTTCACGCCGGGTGGAACGCCGAATTTTTGGCTTGAGTACCTGTGCGACAAATTCGCACGCTTGGTCAAGCCGGGTGGGGCACTCATGGTCGAATTGGGCTACGACCAGGCCGAATGCGCCCGAGCCCTTTGCGCGCAGTGAGGCTTGGAGGCTCGCATAGAAAAGGATTTGGCCGGCATCGAGCGCGTTCTCATCGCCCAAGCCAAAACTTAAGCCGAGACGACCCTCTAGCGAGTCAGGCCTTGGCGCTCCAAGTTGCGAGTGCGCTCCATCCGGCGCACTCGGGCCGTGCAGGATTCAGTTGCTGGGATCGCGTTCCACGGTGGAAACGTAGTCCTCGATGACCTTGCGGTGATCGTCGGAAATGTCGTGCAAAAAGACAGCGACTTCGTAGTGGTCCACATGGGGGCTGAGCGCTTCGCAGCGCACCACGGCACCGCGGCAACTTAGAGCGCTCTCTTCGCCGGCGGCGTTCGGCAGGCGCAGCTCCAGTTCGAGCACGGTCATCTCGGGTACCTTGCGATCCAGGAAAAAGCACAGTCCCGCAGCGCTGATGTCGCGCAGGCGCGCTTTGAAGTCCCCCTCGGGCAGGGACAGGGTCAAGGGCCATTCCGCTGCTGCCCGCGGAAACTGCCTGCGTTCGCGACCGCTTTTTTCCTGTCCGTCCTTCATCGAGCCGAGATTAGCCATCGAATCCTCCGCTGCGGCTGAACCGCCCCGTTGTTGAGTTCCAGTTGGTGTTTGCCCATTGGGCGGGTTCGCATGCTAGGTGCTGCCGATGCCCGCTCCAAGGCTGTTCCGGGCGCGAAGCTTCGGCCAGGTCCCATGCTGCCGCACGCAGGTGAGTTTTTCAGCGGGTTCCAAGGACGAAAAGCCGGCGATCGGTGGGGGCGATTTTGAGCCGCAGGCCGAGCTCCGAGCTTCGATTTGCCCGGGGACGGCAGCAGCGCTCCACAAGCAACCTACCCCGGCCCGCAGGCCCGCGCGGGGTTGGCGGATTCAACTTTGGCAAGCTCGCCCGCGCAAGTCCCTTGAAGCGGGGAATTGAATGCCTCCCGGTGTAACCTATGGCATCCATTCCGGGGGCATGGAGCCCGCTCCACCAGCTCAGTTGGGAACCCAAGTTGAGCCTTAGGTGCGGACTCATGGAACTGCGCAATGAGCGCGGTTTTTGCGCCGTGCCCTTCCCAAATACCCTTCTAGAACGAGTCTTCGAGGTAAGAGCCATGGCCAGTTTCAACAAAGTGATATTGATGGGCAATTTGACCCGCGATCCCGAAGTGCGCTACTCCGGCGGTGGCATGCCCATCGTCAATTGCGGCTTGGCCATGAACCGGCGCTTTAAGGATTCGCAGTCCGATGAGTGGCGCGAGGAAGTGACCTTCGTGGACGTGACCATTTTCGGCAAGCGTGGCGAAGCCTTTGCTAAGTTCCACAGCAAGGGCAAGACGGCCTTCATCGAAGGCTCCCTGCGCTTGGATACCTGGGAAGACAAAAACGGCGGCGGCAAGCGATCGAAGCTTTATGTGGTCGCCGACAACTGGGAATTCACCGGCGGTGACAAGCGCGATGGAGGCGGCGAACGCACAGCTTCCAGCAACTCCGGCGGCGGCTACGGCGACAGCCAAGGCGGCGGCGGAGGAGGCTACGGCGGTGGCCAATCCGGCGGTGGAGGAGGAGGCGGCTACGTAGATGCTGCCAGCGATACGCCGTTCTAAAAGAGCCGCCTTCGCATCTCAGCATCGTCAGGATGCTCACGCAGCTGGCCTGTGTTGCGCGGCTCCGCTTGTCTTGGATCCATAACCGGCTTCACAAACTGAACTGCCAAAGCCCAGATTCCGTTGCTTCGAATCGCTTGCTATCGAGGCAGGAAAAATAGCTCCGGGGGAATTCCCTGGGGCTACTTTTGCGCCGAACCGGAACACGGCGTTAGCGTTTGCGTCTTCCCGGACCTTCTCTGGGCTGCGATTGGGTTTCAGCTAAGCTGAATCTAGTAAGCACATGACTGCTACACGTCTGATCGGTTCCTGTCGAGTGGTCTACTGCGTCGACGTGGCGCGGGGCATCGATCTTGAGCTTGCTCAGGAGTCGTTGATCACCGCGCGGAGAACGGAGTTTCATCACAAGAGTCGCGTTCCCGAGGGATCGGGTATGTCCCGACCCCTTCGCCTTTCTTGGGACGCGGAGTCCGAGTCGGTCGACAATCGCTCGACGCTCGTCGGCGTTGAGGTAGCGCTATACGAGTTGGGGACGATTTGCATCACGTGGAACTTGCCGTTCGACGGAGTTTTGAGCGAGCTCGTCCAGTTGTCCGCAGCCCTCTACGAACATGCGGGTTTGATCGCCCGCTCAAAGAAGCTGGGGGCCGAAGTTGTCGCGATGCTCGGCGCCGCCCTAGACGGGCCGCGTGCGTCGAGTCTCGTCGAGGACTACGTCATCTTCGAACTCGCGCCGATCGAAGGCGGACCGGACGCATTGTTGTCCCATGAGCAGGCGTCGCTGGCGCAGGTCCTGCGCGCCGAGTCGAACGCGCTCTCTTCACAGGAAGTGGAGAATGCGCTGTCCCATCCGGTCTCGTACGGTCAACGCGACGTGTGCTTGATCGATTGGCTCGCTGCGTTCCTGATGGGCTCCGACATGGAGGACGAGCGTTACGTCCTCGAACTGGCGACGGTCGAGCTGCTCGAGTTGCGTCTCTTAGATCGCCAGCTCGACGGAGAGGTCGCCGACGCTTACCGCGTGCTGGCGAAACCGCAAGGCACTTGGGGCGCACTGAAGATCCAGCGCCGTGAGTTGGAGCGCATCGCCCGGATGCAGGCCAACGATGCATTGCTGCACGAAGGTATCGACAACGGGCTCAAGCTGTTCGGAGACGACTACCTGGCAAGGCTCTACCAGACGGCGGCCGAGCGCCTTCATTTTGATGACTGGGATCGATCGATCCAGCGCAAGCTCGGCGTTTTGGAAAGCGTCTACCACAGCCTTGCCGACCTCGCGTCGCACCGGCGATCGGAAGTCCTTGAGTGGATCATCATCGTCCTCATCGCCGTCGACATCCTGCTCTACTTCACCCCGCTCCGATGACGAGCGCTCCGGTCGGCCCGCAGTGATCGCCGACAGCTTGTGAGCCCCGGGCGGAGAGCTCGATCACTTCGCCGGACGCGACGGCGAGGATGCCGTTGCGCGCACGCATCTTTCACGCGGATGAGCTGGGAAAGCTTGTGCCGCCGGCAATAGCCGCTGTGCGTTCGGATGACGCACTTGGACCAAAATCAAAGCGGCTACTCTCGGTGCGCAAGAGAACTCAGCAAGTCTTGCAGTTGTCGGGTAAGTCGCCGTTCCAGAGTTTCTTGCGGAATTCGCGGTAGGCGGGGCCGTTCCAGATTTCTTCGCCGGACTGTTCGAAGACGTTGCCCAGCGAGAGGGTGCGGCCGTCGTAGTAGTTGCAGCAGGGAGTGACGTCGCCTTGGACGGTGACGTAGGCCATGTGCTTGGGCCAGTAGCAATCCATGCGCTCTTCGAAGTTCATGGGCGTGATGCTCACATTGACTTCGAGCTTGCCGTTGTAGGGCGGCATGGAGTTGAGTTGATTGCGGTCATCTTCCGTTAGTCCGATGGAATCCAACTCGCCCGGGTTTTGAGAGGTGCTGATCTTGGTGAACGTGATCGAGTCCAACCCGAGCTCTTCGGCGATGGCGAGCATCATCGGAACCTGATGCATGTTGTTCTTAGAGAGCACGCTCATGGCGCCGACGTGCGGCGTCTTGGAGCCGGCCGCCGCTCGCGCTTGCAGCAGGTTCTGAACGCAGCGTTTGTAGCGCCGTAATGTGCCGCCCTTGCGCAAACGCTTGAACGTTTCGTCGTCGGCGCCGTCCATCGAGAAATTGATCAATTTCAATCCCGACTCAATAATCCCGCGCGCCATGGCGCGATCGATTTTCGAAGCGTTTGAAAACGTGTGCACCGCCGTGCCGCGCTCGGTCGCCGTGCGAATCAAATCCAGCACGCTCGGATTCAGGAAGACTTCGCCGACTCCCTGCAGTTCAAGTTTTTCCAGCTTGGGGAAGGCGTCCAAAATCTTCCCGAATGCCTCCGCATCCATGTGCTGCTCGGGCCGGTCGTAGGACTCCATTGAGAGCGGGCACGAGTTGCAGCGAAAGTTGCAGATCGAAGAGGTCTCGATTTGCAGCACGCGCACGGGATAGGGGCTGATGCCGGTGCTGCGCGCCGATTCGAATTGCTCGGGCGTCATCGGCTGACCTGTTCCCTCGGAGTAGCCGCCGAGTGGGCGCAGGGGTGGATCGCCGGTGGACGTCGGGTCGCTGGTGGGGGTGCTGTCGCTCATGGTCGGGAAGCCCAATTCGCTTGTGGGGGGCGCGTCTGTGCGAGTCCCTGTGCAGATGTCGGATCGGCGCAAAGCGAGTCCAAAGTGTAGCACCCGGCTCCAAATGGCCCCTTTGCAGTGTGCAATGAAGGGAGATTATCAGGGGAGATTCAGCGCGCATCGCCGCGATGGGCCCGAGCGGGCACTTGGTCGCCTCCGAATGGGACCGACCTCGGGGCCGAGATTCCCGCGCAGCTCTGTCCCAACCGGCGAATGTTCGCCCCAGCTTTGTAGCGGGGTCTTGCCATGGGGACGAAGCGGCGTTGGGATGCGGTCATGCGAGTTCGCATTCGACTATTCGGGGCCCTGCGCGAGCGCGCGGGAGCGGGCCATTTGGAGCTCGATGAGCTGCCGGAAGCCGTGGATGTGGCCGGCGCGAAGCTCGAGCTCGCGCGCCGCAGGCCAGAGCTAGGCAATTTGGAGCACGTGCGCGGAGTCCTCGACAACACCTACGTCCCCGACGCGCAAATCCTCACGGATGGGATCGAACTATCCCTCCTGCCTCCGGTTTCCGGCGGGCGCGGCGACGGCGAAGCGGAGGACGAAGCGTTGGAGCGCGGGCTGTTCGAGCTGTGCAGCGAGCCGCTCGAGCCCGAATCCTGCGCACGCCGTGTGGGCCATCCGAGTTGCGGCGCCGTTTTGGTTTTCACGGGCACGACGCGCGGCGAAAATCGCGGCCGCCAGGTGCTGCGGCTCGAATACGAAGCTTTTGAGGAGATGACCGAACCCGAAATGGGGCGCATCTTCGCCGAGTGCCTCGAGGCCTTCGGGCCGGCTTCCACGTCGGAAGCGGGCTTGGATGGAGAGGGACAAGCCATCGCGAGCGGTCCCAGTCGGCGCTTGCGCATGCTTTGCCAGCATCGCATCGGCAGTGTCGAAGTGGGTGGCCCGTCCGTTGTGATCGCCGTGGCCAGTCCCCACCGGGATACGTCATTTCGCGCTTGTCGCTTTCTGATTGATACCTTGAAGCAGCGCTTGCCGATTTGGAAAAAGGAGATCTATCCGGGCGGTGAACATTGGGTCGGCGAGCGCTCCTGATGCAAGAGCGAATGCGGCAACGGCCAGGCATCGCAGCGGAGCCGACCACGTTGCGCGGACTTTGATGTGAGGCGAGCCTGGACAGGCTGGGCCCAGCTCGGCTTCGGCACCCGTTCGCCCAGGCCGAGCCGGTAGTCTCGGGCCCCAAGGAATGTCGCCGGAGGGTGTCGGGCCCCGCTCCGAATGCTTCGCAAACCGCCCGTATTTGGCGGCCCTTGCTTGTTAAGCGAATCGGCCATTGTTACCCTGCTGGGCCTCTTTTTGGGGGTTCGGTTGCCTTGGGTGCCCACGGTTCGATAGCGCCAATTGGGGTTGTGCCAAATAGGGAGTTGGTCGGGCCAAGCGGCGCCACGGGCGTGCGCCAGTGGCCGGCGAGCCCCGGGGCCCTCAGCCGGCGAGTCGTCGCCAGCCCTGCGCCGAAGAGCAATTCACCGCATTGGCGCCGAGGCCCATGACTGATCCCAAGAGCGACTGGAATTTGAATCAGACCGGAGTTGAGCGCGAAAACCTTGAGGTGGACGTGCTTCTGGTCGGCGCCGGACCTGCAACCTTGAGTTGCGCCATTCATTTGCAGCGCCTGTTGCAGGCCAAGGGTCTTGAGAAGTCGCTGCTCGTGCTCGAGAAGGCCGAAGACATCGGCTACCACACCCTTTCGGGAGCCGTTATGGATCCCAAGGGAATGGCCGAGCTCTTTCCCGATTGGAAGGAGCGCGGTTGCCCGACCGAGGCCGAAGTGGGCTTCGATTGCGTCGACATCCTGCGCAAGAACGGGGGTCGCAAGCGCCTGTCGGGAATGCTTGTTCCGCCCGGCTTTCGCAATCACGGCAATCACATCGTCAGCCTCTATCACGTCGTGCGTTGGCTGAAGGATCAAGCCGAGGAGTTGGGTGTCGAGGTCTACCCGGGCTTCGCCGGCTCGGGCGTGCTCTACGACGGTCAGCGGGTGACCGGCGTGCAAACGCGCGACGCGGGCGTTTCCAAAGGCGGCGAGCAGAAGGGCACTTTTGAACCTGGGATGGACGTCAAGGCCGGCGTGACCGTCTTCGGCGAGGGCACGCGCGGTTCCTTGGCCAAGGGTTTGATTCAAAAGCTCGGCTTGGATAGCGAGAGCAACACGCAAATCTACGAGACCGGCATCAAGGAGATTTGGGAGATCCCCGAGGAGCGGGGTAAGGAAATGCTGGGCAAAGTCATCCACACCATGGGCGAGCCCCTGGGCACCAGCGGCTACGGTGGTGGATGGATCTACGGTATTGGCGGCAACCGGCTTTCCATCGGTTACGTCGTCGGTTTGGATCACCCCGACGCCAAGCTCGACCCGCACGCTTACTTTGTGAAGTGGAAGCAGCATCCTGTGATGGCCGAGTTGCTCAAGGGCGGCAAGGTTGTGCGCTACGGTGCGAAGACCATCCCGGGCGGCGGTTATTGGGCCATGCCCAAGTTGCAAGCGGACGGTTGCGTATTGGTGGGGGACACGGCCGGATTCGTCAACATGTCGCGCCTCAAGGGCATCCACTTGGCGATCAAGTCGGGCATGCTCGCGGCCGAGGGCATTTGCGAAGCGCTGGAGAAAGAGGACACATCGGCTGCTGGACTTGCTGGTTACACCAGGCGTTTCGAGGAGTCCTGGGCCAAGCAAGAACTGTGGAGTGTGCGCAACTTCCGCCAAGCCTTCGAGTCGGGCTTCTTCGCGGGTGCCATGGATGTCGGCTTGCAAATGGTTACCGGCGGGCGCGGCCTTTTTGCCCGTCGCAAGAGCCACGCCGATCACAGCACAACCCATCGCATTTCCGAGTCCAGGTTCGAATTCCCGAGCTACGACAGCGACGGCTGCATGGACAAGCTGACGGATGTTTATCATTCGGGCGCGGTGCACGAGGAAGATCAACCCTCGCACTTGATCGTCACCGATCCCGATTTGTGCAGCACGCGTTGCACCGAAGAGTACGGCAACCCCTGTCAACACTTCTGCCCGGCCGCCGTTTACGAGTGGAATGCAGAAGCGGACTCCGCGCCCGCCGCGGGCGCGGGTCCCATGATCAATGCCTCCAACTGCGTGCATTGCAAGACCTGCGATGTCGCCGACCCCTACCAAATTATTCAATGGACGGTGCCGGAGGGCGGAGGTGGCCCCAAGTACATCGACATGTGAACACGACTGCTCGAGCTACCCTTCACTTCGCTTCACCGACTGCTAGACGGATTGTTAGAACATGAAAATCATCGCCAAGGATTCCTCCGCGGCTCTCGCCCCCTCGGACCTCATTGCGGTCTTTGGACTGGCCGAATCCAAGCTCCCTTTGCCCACGGGTGTGAGCATCGGCAAGACTCCGCTCAAGGATTTTAAAGCGGGATTTCGCGATCAGCGCTCCGCCGACCTGGAGGGTTCGATTCCGCGCGCGCTCTTGGTGGGCCTGGGTAAGAAGAGCGATTTGACGCCCGATCGCCTGCGCCGCGCTGCGGCATTGGCCGCCAAGGCTGCCGTTGCTGCGGGTTTGGGCAAGGCCACTTTGTGGCTCGACCCCAAGCTTGAAGATGCCGTCGGGGGCGCCGAAGCCGCGGGTGTGATCATGGCGGAAGGAGCGCGCATGGCGACCTACAGCTACGACGCTCAAAAGAGCAAGCCCGAAGCCTGCAAGCTCAAGCAGATCAGCCTGTGCGGATCGGGTACGGCCTTTCGCAAGGGCGTTGCGCGCGGCACGGCATTGGCTGAAGCGAATCTCTTTGCGCGCGACTTGCAGAATGCGCCGGGCAACCACATGCGCCCCAAAGATTTGGCCGCGGCGGCGCGCAAATTGGCGACGCGCAGTGCTCGCATTACTTGCAAAGTGCTGGATGAGGCGGCCATGCGCAAACTGGGCATGGGCTCGCTGCTGGCCGTTTCTAGAGGATCGAGCGAGCCGGCTCATTTGATCCACTTGACCTACAAGCCCAAGAGCAAAGCGCGCGCGAAAATTGCCTTCGTCGGCAAAGGACTGACTTTCGATGCGGGTGGTATCAGTCTGAAGCCATCCGCCAAGATGGACGAGATGAAGTACGACATGTCGGGCGGCGCCGCCGTGCTCGGAGCCTTTCACGCGCTCGGCGATTTGGATGTGCCCTTTGAGGTGCACGGCGTCGTGGCAGCCAGTGAAAATATGCC
>JAJDES010000544.1 GCA_029259675.1 Planctomycetota bacterium | reverse complement strand
ACTTGCCGGTGGAACCGTCGAAGGACGCTTGCACATCCGCCGACGAAGCGTTGATGCGATCGATGATGTCGGAGAGGGAGTCCTGAAGAATGTCAATGCTGATGCTGACGCCGTTCACGCTAAATGTTCCGGATTGAATTCCGGACAATTCGCTTACTTCACTGATCGCCTCGGCACTTTCGTCCAACGTGCCGAGCACGGAAGTCGCCGTGTCGAGCTTGGTCGCCGCAAGCAATCCAGAAGTGTCGTTCGCGAGCACAATATCGGAAGCGGAGCCGAAAGTGTTTTGCGTGAGGATGATGCTTTCGCTCGCCTGATCGAAGCTTGCTGTCACGCCCGCAGCCGATGCAGTGATGCGGGCTAAAACATCATTTATTGTGTCACTTGCATTCACGGCGATTGACACATTGTTGATGTCGAAGGCGCCATCGCTGACTGCAAAGCCATCCTCGAAGCCCGCGCCGTCGTCGCCGATTTCAGCGAAAGAATTGTCAATTCGAACCGCGCTTCCGATGCTCTCAAAAACTTCCAGCTCGAACGAATCGCCCAACTGAATGGAACCGGAAGTAAAGGAAAGCTCCAGTCCGTTGACCAAAGTGAAGGTCGTGCCCGCCGCGCTGAACCCCATAGCAATGGTGTCGACGAGAACGTCCTGATCGTCGCGAACTTCGATTTGTATCGGCGTTGTCCCGACGATTCCGCCCAGGGAAGCGGTGAAGGTGAGCGTCGTGTCACCGTTCTCGCCGGAGTAGGTGCCGCCCACGAAGGGATCCGAGGTCGATGAGCCGTCGAACGTGGGGGAGCTGGTCGAAAAGGAAGTCGGAATGGCATTCACTTCTTCGACCGAGCGCAAAGTCGTTGGAGAGGCGCTGGTGGAAAGGGCGAAAGAGGAGGCGGAAGCAACTTGTGCACTCCTAAGCCTTCCACTAGCTCGGTAATGCCTACCGTCGAGCAGAAGTTCTTTGTGCGCGTCCCTGAGCCCGAGCAAGAGCTTGGCAAAGTCCTTCAGCGACGGCCCGGATGCGCTTGCCGTAGAGATCGGCGCTGCACCCTGAACGGGTCGAATATGAAGATTTGCCCCCGCGAAAAGCGGGAAAGAGTTTCCCGATACCTGCAACCCACATTCCCTGCCCGATCACTCGGCGCCAAAAGGCTGCAAACAGAAATTAATTTGCAATTTCGTTTGTTTCGCGGGCAGCGGTGCGTTGGGGCCCCTGCCGCGGCCCTGGCGATTTCCCTCAATTCGCTATGGGTTGACGCAATCGGGATGGGAATCCACTTCTGTGGAAAAGCACCAGGACGCTGCTCAACCCTTTCCACGGGGATGGGGACCCCGGTCGCCCGAAGGAGGCTCAGCGGGGAGGGGAAGCAGGAAGACTCTTGCGTTGTTGCCCCCGCCCCGCGGACTTCCGAATTGCGTTGATCAGAAGGGACAAATTGGAGTGTTCCGAGTATTTCCGGGCCGGCGAGGGGTTCGGCACCCGCTCCCGCGCCGACCATTGAACGCCTGCAAGGGCCCGCTGGCCAAGTGCTTAGGGCCATCTGGCGGGCACTTTCTGAGCTGCAGGGGCACGTGGGCGTCCGAACGCAGAATCGCCGATTTTTTGGGGGCGGGGCGTTCGGAGTCGCTGTGGACACTCGCTACATCCCGCCAAAGGTCTGCCCCCAAGCGCACGGTCACGATCCTCGTAGTGGCCCGGCGCTTCCCTTCGCACCGAAAGCGGATGCCATGACAGCGAATAGAAAGGTCATCTCCCACTCTGACCTAGATCGCAAGCTGGCGGAGTTTGCAGCTTCTCCGAATGACTTCACCGCACGAGCCCTCAGCCTTGCGCGCGAATTTGAGGATTCGGGAACCTATCTCGAAATTGCCGATTCCTCGAATTGGATGCGGGAGAAAGCGCCCCAAGCTCGCCGGAAGCTTTCGCTTCGGAATCAATTCCAAGCGGAAGTCGATCGCTTCCTTCCATTGGACCGAGAAGAGGAAGCTCGCTTGGCTCGCCGGATCGAATTCGCTCGCTGCCTGTTGGAATGCGCCAAAGCGGACGCAGGAATTCTGCCCGAGGGAAAAGACGGCGCAAATCCAGCGGGTGGCGGGGACCACTCCGCAAGCGGTGATTTGACGGGTAGTAACTCAGGGGCCGGTAACCCTAGGGTCAGCAACTCAAGCAGCAGTAGCTCTACAGGCAGTAAGAAACAAGCAGATGCAGCCGAGCCGCGGGTGAATGATTTTCCGCGTTTTGCGGAGCCGTCAAATGCCGCTGAACAAGGGCGGGCCTCGGGTCGCAACAACGCTTCGCGGGCCGACGGACGAGAGGACGAACTGGTCTCGGTCTTGCGCAGGGAGTGCGAATTGCATGCGTTGCGAGCGGAAATGGTGGAGCGCAACCTCTACTTGGTTTTGATCAACGTAGAGCGTTATTCCCAATCGAGCGCCAACCGCGGGGATCTAATTCAGGAGGGAAATGCTTCGCTTTTCCGTGCGGTGGATGGATTCGATTGGAAGCGAGGCCTCCTGTTTCGAACCTATGCCGTGCATTGGCTCAATCAGGCCTTCCGCAATTACTATTACAACTTCTCAAAGACCGTGCGCGTTCCGGTTTACTTGCAAAAGGCGCTCAAGCACATCAACCGGGCCCAAATTCGATTGGCAGATCCCAAAGCGTCGGCGCGCGACATCGCCGAAAATGCCGAGTTGAAGGAGAGCTTGGTCACTTCGGCGCTTGCGGCTGCGCGATCGAGTCGCTCGCTCGAGGCCAGCTTTCAATCAGATGATGAACAGGGCGGACGTTTGCGGGACCTTTTGACAGATGACCGCGAAACCGGACCCTGCGATGCCGACTTGGAAGATGTGTCCCTGGAGGACGGGCTGACAAGGGCCATGCAGGCTTTGAATGAACGCGAACGCAATATCGTGCGCATGCGCTTTGGTCTGGACGGCATGCGTGAGCACACTTTGGCGGAGGTGGCCGATCACCTTGGAGTCAGTGTCGAGCGCGTGCGGCAAATTCAAGTGCGAGCCATTTCGAAGATGAATACTCCATCGCTGCGGCGCGACATGGATCCGTTCCTGAACTAAACCCGTTTCAAAAGCCTTCGGGTGTTTTTTGTGGGTTGGGTTCGCAGCGGCTCGTCGAGGGGATCAGAGATTGATGCTGGATTTCATCAATCGAGTCGAACGACGGCTTGAGTGTTGCGTTTCCTCTTGAGGACGGCAGTGCCTGGCAAGGACCATGCTTTGCAGTTGCGAGAAACCGTTGGGGGGCTTTGCTTGTTCGCAGGTGCCATTCAATCCATCGCAATTGGAGCTCAATACGGCGCTTGGACGCGGAGGAATCTCTTCAAACATGCTGGGGGGGGGCGCCGCCGTGCTTTTGTGCCGAATGTGTTCCGCATCACCAAACGGGCCGCAACGCGAGGGCTGCGGGAGTGATTTGGGCCGCCCAGCGCCGCATCGGTAGCCGATCCAATCAAAGTGGATAAACACCTTCGACATGATGAGGGGTACCCTAGGGACAATGCTGGATGAGATGATTCTCGACGACGGCTTTTTGCGCTGCATGAGTCTCGATTTCCTCGGTCGTCCGCCCTTGGAGTCGGAGCGGCGAAGGTTCGTTGGAAAGTCCATCGCGACTTTCAGTGCCGAAGTTTTGGGTAGCCGAGACTTTTGGTCGCACTGGCTGGACGAGCAGCTCTACTACTTCCTGTTGATTGACAACTTTCGTCCTGCAGGTGAGCGAATCCAAGCGATGCCCGCCGAGTTGGAGGCCGAGCGGTTGAGTGTGTCGCAAGCCCTGCGGCAAATCTTGCTCAGCTCCAGTTTTGAATTGCGCAATCCGGGTGCGGACACTTTTGTGACTGTCGTGATTGAGCAACTGCTCGGTATCAACGTTCAGAAGAATGCGCGTGAATTGGAAATCGGCAAGCGCGCCTATGACGGGCACAAGGGCACGTTTTTGGGTCGCGAGGCTTCATCGCAATCCGATGTGATTCGCAATGCTGTTGAAGACGAACGCTTTTGGCCTGAGTTCTTGGAACGCGAATTTCAGCGCATCGTGCGTCGCGAATTGCCGCGTCGCGAGAGCCAGTCGTGGGCGAGACGAATTCGGTCGGGCGAATGGACTTATTTGCAAGTGTTGCGCGATTGGGTCATGGGCGAGGCCTATGCCGAGCGCTTGAGCCAGCGTTCGCCGATTTCGAATCGATTGTTCGTGCGCAGTGTTTTTGTCGATCTATTTGATCGATTGCCGGAGCGCAGCGAAGCTCGACGGATGCGCAGCGCGTTGGACGGCATGGGCGACTCAGCGCCCCTGCGATCGGTCCTGGTGCGCTTGATTTTGGATTCCGATCAAGTCGAATTTCCACTAAAGAGCAGTTTGGATCGTCCGCGCGATTGGATTCGCGCGCAGTTCCTGCGCTTCCTGGGTCGGCCGCCCGAGGCGAGCGAATTGGAGAGTTTCGCGGAGACTTTGCGGCAACCGGCCTGTCGCCCCGCAACAGTCGTCTACGCCTTGATGACCCATCACGAATACCAGTTGTATTGAGTTCCATGGCACACACTCCATCCAATAACCCAACTTCCCGTTCAGCCGATTCGCTCACAAGGCGCAAGCTTTTAAAAGCGGGTCTTGCCGCGGGAGCCATGGGTGCTTGCGCCTCGGCACCATTTGCTTGGACTTCCCGAGCGAATGGCTTGGCTCTGCCCGGCAAACTCAAAACCAAGCGCGTCGTGTTGGTGCTTTTCGCCGGCGGCGTGCGGACGCGCGAAACGTTGGGCATGCCCGACAATGTGCCGGTGCTGTCGCAGATGGCTACCGAGGGGGTGACCTATGATCGCGCTCGCACTTCGAACTTGGGGCACTTTGGCGCTGCGCTTTCCATCTTCACGGGCATTAGCGAAGCGCGAGGTATTCGCGAAAACGCGCGCGGTCCGGACCCGACGTTGTTTGAGTACTTGCGCAAGGATTTGCAGTTGCCGGCCAGCGACGTTTGGATCAGCACCTCGGGCGGCGTGCAGCAAACAAACTATTCCCACAGCATGCACCGCGACTACGGGGCGGATTTCGGTGCCAACGTGCTGGATGGTGACGGAATCTTCAATCGAGAGTTTCGAGAGATTCTCGCCAGTTATGGCAAGCCCAAACAATGGGCGGATGAGGAGCGCAAGCTGCTGGCGAAATTGCGGAGTGATTTGGCCGGTGCGGAAGAAAACAAAGAGCGCGCCAAGGCCGTGGCTACGGTGGAACGCTATGTGATGGAGGAGTTGACGCGCGGAACCGCCGACTTGCGCGGCATCAATTCGGGCGACGCCAAGGCCCTGCGCGTGGCGCGCAATCTCCTGTCGATTTTCCGTCCGCGCTTGCTTTCCGTGGTCCTGCAGCAAGCGGACGTGGCCCATGGTTCGTTCAACTCCTATGTCGAGGTGATTCGCAAAAACGACGCGGCGTTGGGTGAACTGATGCAAGTTGTGCGCGGCGACCCCGAGCTTGCCGATTCCACTTCCGTGATCGTTTTGCCTGAATTCGGTCGCGACCGAGACCTCAACTCGCGTCGGGGTTTGGATCATGGGGACGGTTCCGATGACTTGAATTTCGTCAGCATCGTGTGCTGGGGCCCCGACTTCCGCAGTGGGCAAAGTGTGACCGATGCAGTGCGTACCATTGATGTGTGCCCGACCGTTTGCGAACTCTTGGGTTCAAAGGCGGGCATGGCGCGCGGTCAGCGCCTGCCGCGACTGTTCTCCTGAGTCTCGCTGCAAATCGAAAAGTCGCTATTGCGGAAGATCAGAATGAGCAATTCAAGCAGACGCGCACGTTGGAACAGAACCGTTGCGCGCACCCATCCGGTCCTCAGCCGGTGAGCATGTCTCGGCCCCGGGGGAAAACCGCTCAAATGAAACTAACGACCCTGCTCGGACGCGCACTCTGGATGGCTGTCGCTGTTGTTGCGCTGTACCCCAATAGCTCGGGGTCAATCCGGGTAAGCGGGGGCGAAGGCGCGCTGCCAGCGGTCATGGAGGCCGTTTCGGAGCGCGGTGCCGGGGCGCAAGTGAGTGGGGAGGGCGGCAGTGTTGCGGAGTCGAGCTGCGTGACCTGCCACGAGGGAATCGAGGCCATGCACCCGGAAGCGCAGCTGTCGTGCATTGATTGCCACGGCGGCAATGCCCTTGGGGCCAGTATGGAGGAGGCCCATGTGCGCCCTGGCCGTTCGCGCAACAACGAGCGCGTGGCCAAGTTGGATGAGGACCTGGCTTGGCGGCGATTTGTGAACCCGATGGACCTGCGAGTGGCCAAGCGCAATTGCGGAGATTGCCACGCAGAGATGGTTTCCAACGTCATGCACAGCCTGCACGGCACAACGGCGGGGCACTTGTCCGACGGGTTTTATGAGGTGGGGGCGACCAAGAAGCGCGGCTCGCGCTATTCGGTCTTTCCCGTTTCCAAGCCGCGCGTTGATGGCGGGCTGGTTCGACAGTTGAGTCAGCTTCCAAGTGTGCGCACGAGCGATCCGGAGGACGAACTCGCTACTCATTATCCGGATTTGGCGCGCAAAGAATGCATGCAATGCCACCTGTACTCCAACGGGCGCGCGGTGCGCGGGCGCGTGGGATTCGATGGCGACTATCGCGGAGAGGGGTGTGCGGCTTGCCACGTAACCTATGCCACGGACGGTTTTTCACGCAGCGCCGACAAGCGGGCTGTGCGCAGTGAACCGGGCCACGCGCGCACGCATTCGATGACGCGCGCTCCGGCAACGGAAACGTGTGTCAGCTGCCATTACGGCGATGCTTCGATCGGATTGCAGTTCCGCGGGTTGTCACAATTGCCGCCCGGTGCGCCCGGCGGCCCGGACATTCCGGGCACGACCGACACTTTGCTCAATCGCAGTTTTTATTTGAACGATCCGGCCATGACTCCGCCGGACATTCACCATGAAAAGGGGATGCATTGCATCGATTGCCATACTGCAGGCGATTTGATGGGGGACGGTCGCTTGCACGGGCAGATGGAGCATGCGGTAGAGATTTCCTGTTCCGATTGCCACGGCGATTTTGAACAGCTTGCAAGTTTGGTGACCAGGCGCGGAACTCCCCTGACGCACATTCGGCGCGAGGGCGAAGAGGTGATTCTGACGAGCAAAGTTTCCGGCAAAGAGCACAAGGTGCCGCAGGTCGTGCATGTACTTGATCCCAAGCGTCCGGAGTTCAACCCGCGCGCGAAGGAGGCGATGACGTCTGCGCACGGTCAGGTGGAGTGCTATACCTGTCATTCGGGCTGGAATCCGAACTTTCTCGGCTTTCACTTCACGCGCAACTTGTCGTTGACCCAATTGGACCTCGTGTCGGGCAAGCGCACTCCTGGACGCGTTACGACCCAGGAAAAAGTATTTGCCACCTGGAAGAGTTTCTTTGCCGGGCTCAATGAGGCGGGTCGTGTCGCGCCCTATATGACGGGCTTCTCAACCATGGGCAGCGTCTACGACGAGAATGGTGACTTGATCTTGGATCAAGTCATGCCGGTGACGGCCGAGGGCCTTTCGGGCATGAGCATGGTGCACCATCAAGTGCACTCGGTTCGCCCGACCGCGCGCAGTTGTGTGGAGTGTCATCGCAGCGCTTCAACCTGGGGCCTCGGTTCGGAAAACTTTCAATTGGGTCGCCGACTGGCTTATGTGGCCGACAGGCGCGGCATCGAAAGCCTGGCGTTGAACCGCGAACGCTTGATCGACTCGCTGCCGTTGTCGAAGTTTGTGCTGCCCGACGTTGTGGATCTCGAATTGCTGTGCGATCCGCTGCAGGGCTACGGCCAGACACTTTTTGCCAGCGAAGGCGAGCGCGGGCTGCACGCCATCGATGTACGCAATCCACTGGACCTGGAACACTTGGCCTTCCAGGCCACTGTTCAGCCGCGGGGAATGGAAGTGTCGGGCGAGCATTTGTACTTGGCGGACGGCCAAGGCGGCTTGAAGGTGTTTGACGTTAGCGAGCCGTCCAAGCTTGAACAGGTCGCCGCTTTACCGATGTTCGACGCCCACGATGTTCATCTGTCTTGGCCATGGGCCTTTGTAGCGGATGGAGCCGGCGGGCTTGCCATTGTGGATGTACGCGTGCCGATTCGCCCCCAACTGCTCAGTGTGGTTGATGTGAACGGGCCTTCCAAGGTGCCCAACGATGTCACCACAGTGGCCAGCCTGTTTCAGTACTCGCGGCCGATTGCACGCGCTGGAAAAACCATCGACGAGCGCACACAAGCGCGTTTGATTTGCGCCGTTCTCGACCAACGGTTGGGACTGGCCCTGATTGACGTTACTGAGCCGACGTCTCCGCGCGTGCTCTATCCGCGTATTGGAACGGGCAGTCGCGGTGAGCGCGCGCGGGCGCCGGCTTTTCGCGGATTGTTGCTGCGCTCGCATGTGGACTTGGCGGAAGCCCAGGGCGGTTCGAGCACAGCCGAGCGGGACTATGCTTATGTGCTGGAGGAGCGCGAGCTGGAGAATGGAGAGCGGCGCTCCATTCTGCGCATCTTTGACATCAGTGATCCCGAGCGCGTACGGCGCGTCGGGCTTTCGCCGGCGGGCTACGCGTCGGAACAGTTGGTTGAGTTTGCTGCTTACAACCAGCCCTTCCTGCAACGCTTCCTTTTGGCTCCCGGTGCCCAGGGCTTGTACATGATCGATGCGAGTTTGTCGGCAGAGCCCAGTGCGGCGGGCATCCTGCCCAGCATTCCCTCGGTCTATGCGGTTGCAACCGAACGATTTGCGCTCGATCGGATGCAGACTCCCGAGGGGGCTCGGTTGAAAGACATTAGTCATGCCGAATCGCGTTGGCTGTACCGCTCGCAGTTCGAACGCATCTTGACCGTGCCCGGGAGCGAGCTTGGACTTGGTATGGATTCTGCTGAGGAATCGCAATTGATGGCCATTACAGCCCGCCGTCACTTGCGCGAAATGGACAAGGACGGGGACGGCTTCTTGAATTCGAAGGAGGCCGAGGATTTGGGGCCCGATTGGGATATCGACGAGGATGGGAGAGTAAGT
>JAJDES010000543.1 GCA_029259675.1 Planctomycetota bacterium | reverse complement strand
CTCTCTTCGCTTACCCGAATGACGACTTTACCCATTACCTTGCCCGCGGCGAGGTAGTTCAGGGCTTCGGGGGCCTCGCTCAGAGGGAAGGTCCTGTCGATGTGGGGTTTCAATTGACCGGCTTCGATGAGGCCCTTCAGGTGGAGAATGTCTTCCTTGGGGCCCATGGAAACGAAGGTTCGCAGCTTGTGCCGTATGAACGGAGACAGCAGCATGGCTCGCATTTGCCTGTCGGTACCGCCTATCCAACGGTCGCCCTCTTCACCGCCGACTATGACGAGTATGCCCGATTTGCTGAGTGATTTGCGCAGTTTGGACAGCGAGCTGTTTCCGCCGATATCCAGGATGAGGTCGTAGGCCACGCCGGATTGCGAGAAGTGCTCGCGGGTGTAATCGATGACGTGATCGGCTCCGAGGGAGCGCAGCATGTCCAACTTCGTCGTGCTGCACACGCCCGTAACTTCGGCCCCCATGGACTTGGCCAGTTGCACCGCAAAACTGCCGACTCCACCGGATGCACCCAAAATTAGGGCTTTTTGGCCCGGTTGGACTTCCCCTTTGTCGCGCAAACCCTCAAGGGCTGTGCAGGCGGAGATGGGCACGGCTGCCGCCTGTTCATGACTCAGGTTTTCGGGCTTGAGCACGAGCTTGCCCGCTGTTGTTTTTGTGTACTCGGCGAATGTCCCTTCGCAAATGCCGAAAACGTCGTCGCCGGGTTTGAATTCCGTCACATCCTCTCCGACGGCCTCGACCCGACCGGAGACGTCCATGCCGGGGGTACGCACCTTGGGGCCGCGGAATCCAAAGCCGAGGATGCGGATTAGGTAGGGCAAGCCGGTCATCAAGTGCCAAACCCCGCGATCCACTCCGGCTGCACAAACCCGAATCAGGATTTCTTGCTTTCCGATTTCCGGCTTGGGCACTTGCTCCAGTTTCAAGACATCTGCGTTGCCGTAAATGTCTTGGGTGATTGCTTTCATGGTCTTGCTCGGATCCGCGTGGGGGATCGATCGTCACTCTTGGGTGAGATTCTTATTGAGAGCAAGTGTACCTTTGGGCTCGGTGGATTCCCGAGTGCCGAACCATTGAATTGTGCGAAGCGCTTGGGATTGCGCTGCGCTACTTGGCACTGGAGAGCATGGGCGAATTGCCCAGGGCTCGCACCCACAGGGTGAGGAAGAGGGCGCCCAGGCAGATCGCGATGTTCATCAGCTTCAGTGCAGCAACGAACAAAAAAGTCACTCGTAGGAGATCAGCGCGAGACATGTCGCCATAGATGCCCGACTGAATCAAACCGTCGAACCAGCCCTGGACCATACCCAAGTAGGCGAGGTAGGTAAGCGCCTGGAACAGCATGGCGACGATGAGCACACGCCATGCGGATCTTCTGGCTGCGATTAGGTGACACAAAAAGGTCGTTCGGTCGGTCATTGGGACGATTCCTTGGCTTCCATGGCGGTACTCCATGGGCGGATTGCCCACGGTTGCCTATCGTTCAAATTCGATGGCGCGCCGCGGGAAGTCAATACTGACAACTGCGCAGAGATTCGGTCCGCAGAACAGATTGAGCCAAGCATGAAAATCCAATACGCGATGGTGATGGTGAGCGACATGGAGCAGGCTACGGCCTTCTACCGCGATGTGATCGGGTTCACTCTGAAGTTTCAAACCCCGGGCTGGACAGAGTTTGAGAATGAGGGCGCGACATTGGCTCTGCATCCGACGGCGAGCCCTGCGTTGGAACGGGCGGCGGGTGATGATTCGGCCGGTGCGGTGAGGCTCGGATTCAGCGTTCGTGACTTGGATGAATTTCACGAACGTGTGCTTAGCAAGGGCGTTCGATGCATTCAACCGCCTACGGAGCAATTCGGCGTGAGGCTGGCCCGCTATGAAGGCCCGGACAATCTTGTGTTTTCGGTCGGAGGCCCTCCCTCATCTTGAGGAGGCGCGGGCGTTAGAGGGCGAATGCAAACATCGAGTCGGCTGCGTTCGCCCTTTGGACGTGAAATGGAAATTCGCTCGAAGCCATGGCCTAGGTGACGACAAAGCATCAACGGAGCTGTTTGCACCGAAGGCGCGCATTCATAACTCAGAATAGGAGTCGGCGAGTGTCTGCTGACTGCGTATCATCGCGCGGCAATCCCATGCATAGACATTTCGAAAAGCATTATGTCGACCGAATCAGCTGGCTGCGGGCCGCGGTGCTCGGAGCTAATGACGGACTCGTGTCCACAGCCAGTTTGGTTGTTGGCGTGGCGTCGGCCCAGGCGGAGCGCGGCGATGTCTTGATTGCAGGCTTGGCGGGAATTGTTGCTGGATCGATGTCGATGGCAGCAGGTGAGTATGTTTCGGTCAGTTCGCAATCCGATTCGGAAAAGGCCGACCTTGCGCGCGAGGCGCAGGAGCTCGAACAGGATTTTGAGCACGAGCGCGCGGAGTTGGCGGGCATCTATGAAAAGCGAGGCCTCGAACCTGCGCTGGCTGTACAGGTTGCCGACCAGCTCATGGAACACGATGCTTTGGGGGCCCATGCGCGTGATGAACTCGGGCTAACTGAACAGCACAGCGCCAGGCCCTTTGAGGCAGCCTTTGCATCTGCACTCAGTTTTGCCCTGGGCGCGGCAATGCCCCTGGGCGTGGCGTGGCTGGGGCCCTGGGATCACATGCTGCCCATGGTCATCGGCTTTTCGCTTCTGTTCCTAGCGTTGCTTGGTGGACTGGCGGCTCGCATGGGGGGCGCTCGGTTGGGCACCAGCATCATGCGCGTGACCACTTGGGGCGCCATGGCCATGGCAGCCACAGCGGCTGTTGGTTCCCTCTTCGGAATCGCGGCATGAACTCGCTCGAGTGGGGCTTGCCGCGAAAGAGTGGCTGCAATTGCTGATGCGTATCGGACCGATCCGTTTCCTAAGTCGTTTCCTGAATCGAAACGGGTGATTTGACGCTGTGTGGCTTGGGCTGTGCACCGTTCGAATTCATTTCGGCACTGGGTTCGGGCGCATTAGGGGGAGTCCTCAGCGACAAGCTTCTTGGGCGGGCGGCGCACTTTCGAAACCCAAACTGTTCACGGATTTGTCGCATTCTTCCAATCGGAGCTTGGCGCGCAGGTCTAAATTCAACTCATCGAACGCTCTATGGAGGCTTTTCTGAGCCCCTTCTCGAGGAAATCAATCATGACCATCCGCACCTCCTTGCTCACCAGTTCACTAGCAATCCTGGCCGCACTGGGATCGCTCTCTACGTCCTCGGCACCGTCTAGCCGGTCGGACGACGGCGCGGCTGTTCGTGCCCAGACTCAATTGCATCAGATGGACTGGCTCGGGGGGAGTTGGAGTGGAGATATGTGGGGCGGCCGCTTTTCTGCTTACTACACCACTTCTGAGGGCGGCAAGATCATCAGTCACAGCAAATTGATGCGCGCTGAGGAAGTGGCCTTCTATGAATTCGAAGTTTTCGAGCTGCGGGAGGAGCACGTCTATCTGCAACCTTTTCCCGGCGGACAAATGGCGACGGGCTTTCAGCTGAAGTCACACGATTCGAAAGCGCGCAAGGCCGTCTTCGAGAACCCCGATAAGGATTATCCCACCCGCATCGTTTATGAGCGCGTGGGGGAGGAGCAGCTTGTGATTACGCTTTCGGATCCCCATGGGGGCAGCGATAAGGTCGAACGCTTTGATCTAAAGCGGGACGTCATGGGCAAGAAGTAGACTCGTGCGCGCTGTGCGATAGCGCATTGGCGGCCATGCTGGATGGCCGGTTCATGCTTCGCACTTGGGAGCCAGCAAATCATGAACGTGATTGAGTAGCAGTGAGGGAGTGAAGGGTTTCGGTAGCAGTTCAACGGGACCGCCCGTCAGGGTTGACAGGTTGAGTTCAACTTCTACATAGCCGGTGGTGATTAGGGCGGGCAAGCCGGGTCTGCGCTCGCGGAATCTATTTACACACTCGATTCCGTCCATGCCCGGCAACACAACGTCGCAAATCAACAAGTCAATGCTGTCTTGCAAGCTCTCCTCTTTTTGCAGGGCCTCCTCGCCGCTTTGGGCTGAGTGAACATGGAACGGGTGCTTGGCCAAGGTGCGCTGCATCATCTCCAGCACATTGGGATTGTCTTCAACTATGAAAATGGTGACGTCCCCGTAGGTAGAGCTCTCTTGAGGCGCGCTCGCAGTTGAACTCTTCTCCTCTGCAGTGTCCATTTGCGCAGTTTGAGCCGGAAAGAGAAGCCTGAATGTGGTTCCCTGGCCGGGACTGCTTGCAACGCTGATTTCGCCCGAGGCTTGGTTTACGACTTGTCGAACGGCGGCCAAGCCGATGCCCGTGCCCAAGCCGGGACCCTTGGTCGTAAAAAATGGTTCAAAGATGTGAGCGACGACATCATCCGAAATTCCCTTGCCATCGTCGTGCACCAGCAATTCGACTTGATTGTCCTGGGTGTCCGCCGTGGAAATCGTGACGCAACCTCCGTCTTCAATCGCATCGCGAGCGTTGATGGTTAAGTTCAAAAGCGCCAACTCCAATTGAGAACCATCTGCAAAAATCGGGGAGCTTGCATTCAGCTGGATTTCGAGCTGGGCCTGTGCCGGCAGTACTTTTTCGAGTATGGGCAGCAAGTCTGTCACCAAGCCATTGAGATCGAGCAGTATGGGGTTGACTGCGGAATGCCTACTGAAGGCCAGTAGCTGGTGGGTCAATTTTCCCGCGCGTTGGCTGGTCGAGATGATGTCTTTTACCAACGAGTTGGATTCGTCGTCGGTGCTGGTCAAGCTCTCGAGCATCTCGGAGGCGCCCATGATGGCCGTGAGCAAATTGTTGAAGTCATGGGCGACGCCGCCGGCGAGTCTACCCATGGCTTCGTGGGCCTGGGTGCGGCGCAACTGAATCTCCAACTTGTGGCGTTCGGTAATGTCGGTGATGCTGGCCCGAATCAGCGGCCTGCTAGGGTTGGGCAAGCGCACAAGATGCACTTCCGTGATTAGTTGAGTCCCCGCATTGGTGAGCAAGGTCCACTCGAATTTCGGGCTCTCCCCGGCAGCGGCCAATTCGAATTGTTCTGCAAAGTACTCTTTTGAAGCGCGACCGCCCGGTTGCACCTTCGGACTGTGCTCGGTGATCTTCTTGCCCCGAAATTCGGATGGAGTTCGTTCAAAGAGATGGTAGGCGCGCTCATTGGCGTTTACAAATTCACCGGTCTTTGCATCCAGGGCGACAATGGCGTCCGGCGCATTTTCAAAGAGGACTTCGAAGCGACTGGCGTTGAGCTCGGCTTTTTGCCGACCCTTCAAATTGCTGTGTACCAAGCCCGACAATGCAGCTGCGCCAATAATTCCGATCAGCAACAAACATTCATCAATCCATGTCGATGAGTTTCCGTGTACGTGCGGTTGGGCAAACACATTGAGAGTCAATTCGCGTCCCGCAACCTGCACGGCTGAGTCCGCGTTGGGCAGGCCCTGGGCAAGACCGGATTCGTCGCCGACGGAGCTCAGTAGTTTGTCGTTGTAGCGCAGCGCGTATCCGAATTCATCGGCGCCATGGCCGTTGAGGCAGGCCACCAGCAACTCGGGCAAGCGAAAGACAGCATTCAGAGTTCCCAGGCCCTGTCCGTCTTTCTCCAGTCGATGGTAAGCGGTGATTCCCCAACCGCCTTGTTGCAACTCCAAGGGCGGGGACATACTGAGTTTGCCCGTGTTCTTGGCAGTGCGATAAACATCACCCGCGGCGGGGCTTTCGTTGAGATTGTAGTTGAGGGCTGCGCGGTTGGGTTCAAAGGGCTCAACCCAACGAATGATTCCACTTTCGTCAACCCAATTGAGAGCTTGCAGGCCGGCGTAATCCTGTTGGTACTGAGCGGATGCTTTGCGGAAGCTGGATTCAGTGAGCTTGCCCTTCAGCAAGATATTGGCGCCAAGCAACTGTATGCGCTGGAAGTGATTGTTGAGGAATTGCTCCAGGCGAGTAGCCACTTGCGCTGAAGTGACTTGAATCTTCGCTTTGAGTACATCTTCCTCTTTGGTCTGATTCACGTACCAGGTGCCGACGGCCAGGCTGGTAATAAGTGCGAACAGAATGATTGGCAAGTAGACGAGCTTATTTGGTTTCATCCAGAGCTCCGAAGGCAATCAATTTGGTTGTTGCAACCTGGGTGGGTTGCGCACGCGAACCATTCAATCTAACACTAGATGGCGATTTTGAAGGAGTCAAACTGTCAGGGGGCCGCAGTTACAAATGTGCGACTCAAGCAGTCCCTTTAAGGCTTGCTAGGCCGGTTTGGACGGAAAGTGCGCCGCCATATCTCCGCGCTCAAGCAGGTATTGAGAGGGGGTTGTTCCGGCCAAGAGTCGAAAATCGCGAATCATGTGGGATTGGTCGCTGAAGCCAAAAGTGAGTGCGAGATCGGACCAATTCGGTGCGTGTGGATTTGATTCCAAACGCAGGAGAAGCGCTTGCATGCGCTCGATGCGAAGGAAGCGTTTCGGCGATAGGCCGATGCCTGTTCGAAACATGCGCTCGAGAGTCCGCCGCGTTAGCCCCATCGTTTGCGCGACGGAAGCCGCTTGGGAGGGGCGCTTTCGCATCAATGCAATCGCCTGTCCCAACATTCGAGCATCGGCCCGGGCGCGTTTTCGAAGGGTTTGTTTCGGGAGCGCGAGTTGGCGTCCGAGCAGCACGTCTTGCAACTTGGAAATAGCCCGTGAACGCGGGTGCGCATGGACCGCGGCTTCTAATTGCGAAAACAAATTGCGATCGATTTGGTGGAGGGAGACATCGCGATCGGTCAATTCGTGCATGGGGATTGCCATCAGTTCATGCATCCCACCCGGTTCAAAACGAAGCGCAACAATGTCGATCGCCCCCGTTGGCAACAACTCGATCGGGGCCGATATTTGCCCGACGGCCAATACGGGCGGCTGAGTTCGCAACTCGCCGCCGGCGGATACGCGTCGGAACGGGTCGGCGCGGTTGAGAATGATTTCGGCGCAACCGTCGGGGGTGATGCGTTCGAGTGCGGCTGGTCCGATCGGAAGTGAGCTCCGCAGGCTCCAAATGCAACGCAGCATATGGCGCAGGGGGCGGACCGGTTGAACCTCCGAGTACTGCATGGCTCCATTCTAGCGGCCTGGGGGGCAGCTCGGCCGGAGGTAGCCGGCGTTATCTGTTTGCGCTCCAATCTGGGGGGCCAGGGAAGGCTCAAACGGTAAGCTGCGGGCCTATCGAAGGGATTCTTTGCGGGGCCGACTTTTGCAGCGATCCTCAATCACCGCTCAGTCATAGGCTCCATCACTGGCTCCATCATTGGGCAATGAAAAAACACGAATGACAGCGAAGGCGAGTTGGTCAAAGTTGGCGGGGCGAATCGA
>JAJDES010000542.1 GCA_029259675.1 Planctomycetota bacterium | reverse complement strand
CATGGCCGGCTTGGAATTGCCAGCGGGAGTTGCAAACGAACGCTGTGGAGGAATGCGTCATGTGCCGAACGTCCAACTTGAGTTTTGCACTCGGGATCCATTCGCCACTCAATCCACCGAGAATCCGCTGGGTACCTGGGTTTACGCGCTCGAGTTTGTGGCCCCAGGTGGTTATGGGTGCCCGGGCTGCGACCGCTGAGAGGCGATTGGAACGCCCCATTGTGAGGGGCCGGCGCTGTTAGCGCTTTGAGGGGGGTGGCGATGCCCCACGCGTTCCGAGATGGTTCAAAGCACCTTTGAACGCCGGTTTGAGCGAAGATGCTCGCCCATGGAACTCAAATCAGTGCCTGGGACAATTTCGTGCCCATTCCCGGTTCAAGTCCAGTGACTTACAATTCGAGGCCGAACTAGCACTGTCTGACTCACGGGCTTGGACCTCACCCAGGAGGTTTGCTCAGTCAGAATTACTAATAGAGAAGGACTTCGGAAATGCGATCTCAATTCTCCCTGGCGCTTGCTGCGGCTTGCTTGGCGTTGGCGCCGTCGGCGACGCCGGTGCCCAATCGGGCCGATGCGGCAATCGGCAGCCCGGCTCCCGCCCTGGATTCAATCAAGTGGTACAACGCGCCCACGCTCTCGATGGAGGCGTTCCGAGGCAAAGCTGTCTTGGTCGAAGTCTTCCGGACTTGGTGAGGCCCCTGCAACGCCGGCCTCCCTACGCTCAACTCAAAGTTTGAGAAAGAAGCGGAGGACGGGTTGGTTGTCATTGGCGTGACCAATGAAGATGTTGCAACGGTAGATAAGTGGTTTGCGCGCATGAAGCCCGAGTTCCCGATCGTGATCGTGAAGGGCAGTGCATTTGACGATGCGCTTGGTGTTCGGGGTTATCCCACCAAGGCCGTTGTCTCTCCGGACGGCATTCTGACGTACGCAGGTTACGGCGAAGACGCAGCGCTTGAGAGCGCCATGAGTTCGGCCACCGATGGATCTATTTTCCCTAAGATCATCAACAAGGTGCGCAAGCTAATGAGCGCAGATAAGCGCGATAAAGCCTACGCGGAAGTGCTTTCGATTTTGGAAAAGGGCAAGGCCAAGACGGATGACGATCGCTATTGGGTGGAGTCATACCAATCGTCAATCGAAGCCGGTGTGGCCAGCGATGTTGAGCTTGCGCGAACGGAGTTCAATGAGGGCCGGGCTTATTTGGCAGTCGATCTTCTTGAGGAGATCACCAAGTCCAAAATGATCTACCCGGCCCGGGAACCCGCGCTGCTTCTACTTCAAGAAGTGGAGGCCATGCCGACCTTTAAGGATGAAATGAAGGGCGGTAAGGCCTACGCCAAAGCCCGAGCTTACGGGCAAGAGCGAGAGTATGAGGCTTACGCAAAGGCCATGATCTCCGTTTCGAAGAAGTACAGCGAGACTCGCATCGGCGAAAGAGCGTTGAAGGATGCTCAAGATGTCATCGATCGAGGACTTCCGGGAATGAGGAGTAGCTGCCCAGGATGCAGTGAGCGCAAAAAGGCTTGCGTGAAGCATGCGGTGGAAATCAAGCAGTAGCTACCTGCCGACTTAGAGGCCTTGCTTTGCGGCATGGCTTCCTGGACTCGCAATCGTGCGACGTTTTTTTCATGGAGAACCACAAGGGGTGGTTCTCCATTTTTTTGACCTCGCCTCCAATGGGCTTCGCTTCATGCCGGAAGCGAGTGTGAGGTCGGGCTCCGCCTACGGCACAGTTGCGACACTAGTCACAGCAAGGGGGCTCAATCTGCGGGTAATCGCTCTACAAAGCCTCGCGCGATGGCTTCACCGAGAATCCGATTGCCTTCCTCTCCAAAGTGGCAGGCATCGTAGTAGAGAGTTTGCTCCAAACCGGCAAAAGTCATGCTTGCATCGAGGAAGGCGACGCCTTCGGCACCCAGGGCTTGACCGAGTTCGCGCAGCTTGGGGTAACCCTGGTGCACGCCATTCAGCCAGCTTTCGGATGCGGTTGACAGCCGGCGCTCGTCGTCGGACCAAGGCTTGGAGTCTTTGTCGTGCAGCGTTGGCTGCAAGACATGTAAGTAGTAAATGTCGCGGCTCGAGCTGATTGCGGCTAGTGTTTTTGAACACTCAAACCAAGCACGCAACATGGCGTCCAGGGCAAATTGGGGTGCGAATTCCGGACCTTTGAGCGCAGGGATCTCTGTTGGAGAGAAGTTCTCTTGGGTGTATTTGGTGAGCGAGTCATTCCAACGCAATCGTGCTCGATCCATTTTCCCGCGCAGCAGATAGCCGAGCACCGCACTGCGCGCCAGGTCGTATTTCAGCGCTCGATCCGCTGTTCGCTTGGCCGCGCTGCGCGTATTCCAAATCTCTACCAAGGCTCCGAATTGATCCGGGTCGCTGAGCGGGTTTCTGGCCCAGCTGCCCCACTTGCTGAACGAGGGATACACGGGGTGAACGCCGTGGTCGGAATTGGCCATGGCGACGGCAACTTCGTTGAAGCCGTCCAAGTTGATGATGGCATCGGGCGCGAGGCCAAGACTGAGCATGAAGGTGATCAGATTCACCTGCTGAGGTTGCTTGTGCGAAGCATGCCCCAGGCCGAGGATTCTCAGCTCGCGATCGCCGAGATGTTTTGCAAAGCGCGGGTCCAAGAGCAGCGACTGTTTGAGCTGACTGACTCCGCCGACATCCTGGCGACCGAATATTGCGGCAACCGAACCGCCCAAGATCCACACGTCATAGGTTTGCTTGGCCAGCGCGGCGGTCACCGGGCTTAGGCTTGAACGGCTCCCCTTTCGATAGGCAATGTCCACTCGGGTGCGCAGGGATTGATCCCACCAGCCGAAGAAGGGACTCAGCAGAGGACCGGTTGAATCCTCTTCGCCTGTGCCGACTCCGCCTTGGAGGGAGAGCCGAGCTTGCTCAATGGCGGTTTGCGTTTTTTCGGCGGAGTAGGCTTGCCCTTCCATCCGCAAGTACAACCGAAACAGCACTTCCGTGCAGATTAGCGCCAGCAAGACCCCCAGCAGACTCGATCCGATGCGGGCCGGCCAGGATCGGCCTCCGCGCTTGCGCCCGGGCGCTCCGCTGTTGGTGCTGATGGCATTCATGGGGGCCAAGTCTATTCGCGGCCCCGGCGTGAGCGTAAGTCAATCGTGAGCACTGTTCGCTCGGGCGTTTGGGCCGGCCGGGCAGGCTGGGCGCCGCGCCGTTGCAGCCCTCCGATCCGTCGGCAACGCCAAGAATCATGGGGGTGCGGTGCGGGCCCGGGTCCAGGTCGTCAGCTTCGGGCCGAATTTGGCAGGCGAGTGCCAAGTAGCCCGTGCTGCTTCGTGATCCGAGCCCACACAGCGGGCCGGGCTCGCTAGGCTGGGCTCGCTAGTTTGGGCTCAGCAGATTGAGCAGGAGCTGGTAGCCATCACGAACAGAATGTGGCGCGTCCCGAATTCTGGGGTGCGCATTCATTGAGTAGCACAAAGGAGTTTGGAGATGACCAAGGAAGCTCGGATGGAGCGAGACGAAAACGGACTGACCGCACAAGATGACGGTTGGTTCGTCCTCAACGCCGGGGATGCACCCTGGGTTGCGAATGAACGATTTGGATTGGGCTGCAGAATTGAAGGCGCATCACCTTTCCCGCACTTGGGCATTCATTTGCGCGTGTTGCAACCGGGACAGCCGGCTTGCCTCTATCACAGTGAAGCTCTGCAGGAGGATTTCCTGGTGCTCTCCGGCGAGTGCACGTTGGTGGTTGAAGGTGAAGAGCGCTTGCTAAAGGCCTGGGATTTCTTCCATTGCCCCCCGGGAACGCTGCACGTTTTTGTGGGTGCAGGAGAAGGTCCATGCACGATTTTGATGGTGGGTGCTCGGCAAAAAGAAATGGGGCTCTTCTATCCCGTCAATCAAACCGCCGAAAAGCATGGTGCCAGCTCGCAAGTCGAGACACCGAACCCGATGCTTGCGTACGAGGGAACACCACCGCGCCAAATGATTCCATCCCCATGGAAAGAATTCGTCAAAGGTGAGTAATGCGTTTGGCTTTTACTTTCAACTACATGAGGTGTGAATAGGCACTCGCCGGGAGGGAAATATCGGTATGGAGGGGGACGGGCGCTGCCTGAAGACATGTCGCGGGACTCGCGGATTCTTTTTCTTCCGACCTACCTCGCGGCAGCGCTAAACTTGAACGAGATGGATCCCCAATTCTAGTTTTCGACTCAGCGTGGATTCGAGCGCGAAGGGCTTGAATGGAGTCCATTGATGAAACAATTGTTCGGTGGGGATTTACGAGCTTGGAGGATGGGTTCGTGAGAGACGTAACGGCAATCAATGGGGCAAGGCCCAATGGATTCCGTCGGGGTGAAAATCGGAGAGAGGACAACATGAATGCGCTCGCAGCAGTGAATGATGCAGCTTTGAACTCGGACCCGTGCTGGCGCAGATTCGGCAGGCGCTTGAGTACGCGCTTTGGCCGGAGCCGGGTCTTCTTGCATGGGCTAGTCACGCTAATTTTTAGCGTGTCGGGCTCCGCAGCGTTTGCCCAGGGGGGTTACACAACTGAAAAGCAGCCCAAGTACGGGCTTACTTTTTTGAGGGCGCGTGACTACGAAGCCATTCCTGTCGAGCCGACTGAAGAGTGGGTGATCCTCTACTATGCGGAGAAAGAGGCTTTTCGAGAGAGTGACCGAAAACGCTTTCGCCCGGAATTGCGCTTCGTTTGGATTGATCACAATCCCAAGGGCAACTCCGAGTCGACGCCGCTGCCGATTGAGAAGTCCGGCGATGAATCCGGAGGGAAAAAGGGAGAGGGGAAGGCTGCTCCGAAACCCGTGACTGATTTTCCCGGTTATGCGGAGCGTTACTTGGATCAGTGGAGTTTGGGACAGGCAACTCCACTAAAAAAGCGCGGCGGAAATCAAATCTTCGATTACTACCTGGACTTCAAGTCTTCACGCAGCCCCATCGAAGGATGGGCGCGAAGTTTCAGCGATAAAGATCGAACCATCGCCGTCTTTGGTTTTTGCGCTGAGGAGGACTACTACGACTGCGTGAAGATTTGGGAGAAGATGCTGGGTAAGGTCAAGTTCAGTCCAATTGACGAGGGGGAAGACAAGGCTATTCGTCGCTTCTACGAGCGGCGCAAGTACTCGAACCCTGAATTTCGAATCAACGTCCGCTCCAACCTAGTTAAGGGTTGGGAAGCCGAGGACACGGACAATTTTATTGTCGTTTACTCGACCAAAGACGAGCCGCTGATCCGAATCATCAAGAGAGAGCTGGAATCCATCCGGAAGGAGTACATCAAGCTCTTTCCTCCGGCGCGCGCCTTTGACGATGTCTCCGTTGTTCGCGTCTGCAAGGACGAAGCGGAGTATTTGAAATATGGAGGCAGTTTGGGCAGCGCAGGCTATTGGCATGCTGCGGCAGAGGAATTGGTCTTTTACGACAAAGAGAATGAGGATGGTGAGGCCGGAACGGGCAAGGCCGACACACGAATTGTTCTCTATCACGAGGCCTTCCATCAGTACATCTACTTTGCTGTTGGAAAGCTTGCTCCCCATTCTTGGTTCAATGAGGGCACCGGCGACTATTTCTCGGGAGCTTTGATCAAAGGTGGAAAGGTAAAGAAGATCGACGTCAATCCGTGGCGTATTGACTACATCAAGTATGCAATCGAAGGCTACCGCGGTTTGCGGACCATTCCATTCAGTGAAATTCTGAAGATGGAGCAAGCCGATTTCTACAACCGAAGCATCGTCGGTGTGGCCTACTCGCAAGCGTGGTCCATGATCTACTTTTTGCGAACATCAAAGGAGGCCACCAAGCATCCAACTTGGTCAGGTATTCTCGATACCTACTTTGACACGTTGAAGGATGTATTTGCCGAGCAAATGGAACCCTTCCTCAAATCGGGGGAAGAGCCGACGCCGAAGGTCATGGAAGCCATCCGCAAAACTTCGCGCGACGCGGCTGTGGACAAGGCTTTCAGTGACGTCAATTTGCGTGATTTGGAAGTCGCTTGGCGCGAGTACACATTGAGCTTGAAATCGCCCAAGTGACGGCGCGGGAACGCTTGGCTCCCAGGTCTCCCCGAGCGGCTACTCGACTATCAAACGCGCCCGAGCCGAATCTTCCGAACAGGGTTCGCAATGAAGTGCGCGCTAGGGTTGCGCGCCCGAGTGAGACAAACGGTTTGTAATTGAACTCAACCCGGTCTCGATGCCATCGGTGTTGTCGCGATCGAGTGGGGGGCGATCACTTGCAAGCTCAAAATTGTGATGCCGTCCAGTGCAATGCTCGCGCCGTTAAGGGCGTTTGCGCTTCGCCTTACCTTTTTGCGGCTTGCGGCCTTGGACTGCTGTGTGCTTCGCAACTCGGTTTTCACGTTCTACTTCCTTGTAAGTCCGCATGGTCTCGCCGTACCCGCGCCTTTTGGCAATGCGCCGCGGGTCGCGCAGCAATAGACGATCAAAGGGCCCCGCTGTTTCGAGGAAGCAGCGCTCAAACAAGCGGGCTGTCGGGGGGATGTAGGAGCCCAGCTTCTCCCAGGTCTGCAGTTTCGCATCCAGCTCAATGCCGGCATTGCTTCGATCCACAACCCAGGCCTTGGGTTTGTTTCCGGAGTAAAGGCAATGCGCCAAAGAAGCGTCCAGGTGATTGCTGTAGTAGAGAAGCGGCGATAGCAGCAACAGGAGGCACAGTGACTTCGTGGCAATTGTCAGTTGCCGCCATGCCAGGCGCGGGCCGTCTTTCCAGAAAGCGAAGAGTGCCAAGCCGGAAAACATGAGGGCCAGGTTCCATGGCCAAACCGCACGGTTCCAGCTAATGGCCCAGGGCGAGAGAGAGAACAAAATGCCGGCGTGCAAGCAGAGGGCGAGCAAAGCTGCGGGAAGTCGTGTGCGCGGCCAAAGAATCAGGGGCGCCACGGCCAGCTCGGCAATCGCCAGGAAATAGCCGAACGGGAGCGCGTGCTCCGGTGCGGCGTTCGGGAAAGTTCCCGTCCACAGCCAGGGCGCAGTTGTTTCAAAGAAGCCGGGGCTGAGCAGCTTGTGAAAGCCGGAAAAGAACCAAAGTGCAATCATGTGCGCGCGGGCTATGGCCTGCGCCTGTTGGCTGGGCAGAGTTCCCCACAGCAGAATCGCGAGGGATACCAATTGCGGCTGCATGCGCATTTGATCTGCTGCCATGGCCGCAGCCAGGACCAAGCAATGCGCAAGAATGCCAACCCACGAACCCGTTCCAGCCAGGGCGAGCGTTGCCAAAGCCCACCATCCAAAGTCGATTTGCAAACCCTGGATGGCCGGTAAATTGGGTGGATCCACGCGCACTTGCCAAAGCGGCCAAGTGACCCAAATGGTGGCGGCCTGTGCCGCAATCAGTACCCAGCGAAATAAAAGCCGGCGCCGAGTTGATGCATCGGCGGCAGGTCGCGCTTTATCCGCATCAGCCGGGAGCGTAGTCGTCACTTGCGGATCATTCGGGGGGCAATTCGAATAGGCCGTGACCGGCATCGATCAAGCGACCTTGTCGCGCGAGCTCGGCCCAGATTGCCGGGGGATAACGCTCCGGAGGGCGGATCCCGGAGATGGTTGAATTCTGGCCTGAACTCATGGGCCCGCCCCCGATAGAGGATTCCGCATCGAGCCGAGTCACTTTGAGCGATTTCCGATAGGCCTTCATAGCTCTTTTGAGTACATCGCGATCGTGCACCGTGCGCAGTCGCGATCCACTTAGCCAGGCGTCAAGAATCTCCTGCAAGCTCTCCAAATCCTGCAGTTCAATTGCCAGTTCAAGGTCTTCGTCTTCATCCTTGGCGGCTTTGTAGCAGCGTAGGGCGAGGGCCCAGGCGCTTTGATCATCAGCGCCGCTCTTCAGATTTTGGACGACCTGTTCCAACTGAGTTGAAAGCAACTCCATTTGCGGATCAAACATGGGCCCATCCTAGTCGCTGTTCTTCAGGTTGCGACAGACCCTGTTGGGTGGCTGTTGAGGGGCGCAGCTCCGGGCCGGCGGCTGCGGCCGGCATGGCGCGGGAGCCGTGGGGGGCTCGCCGCATTATCATTCGCACTCCATGACGCTCGCTTTCGAACCGCGGCCCTTCTGCGCTGCTTGCCGGCCACCCTTTTGGGCCAAGGGAGGGCATGCCCAAACGATTTGGGGCCACCTTCTGCAGGCCGAGGGCCTGGGGCTTGAACCTGACCATCAGCCGCAAAATGGAGTTCGAGCGGCGGATTATCGCGTTGATTTGGGCGACGGAGATGCACTGGTTGCATCGGAACTGAAGCACCCCAATCCGCGGGCCGCAGTGCATTTGTTTCACGGCCTTTCGGGCGATACGACGGCGGACTACATGCGCTTGGCCGCGCTTGCGGCCTGGCGTTCGGGGTGCACGGTCCTGGCCACCAATCATCGCGGTTGCGGGCGCGGTCGCGGCTTGGCCGCAAAAAGCTATCACTCCGGGAGTTCGGAAGACCTGGCCATGGCCCTTGAAGCGGGTCGCAAACGACACCCCGATCTCGCACACTTCGCGATCGGCTTTTCCCTGTCCGCAAACGCGCTTCTACTACTTTTGGCGGAAAACTTGGGGCCGGCTCCCGCGGGAGTGATTGCGGTCAATCCACCGGTGGACCTCGAGTCCACATCCCTGCGCATGCACGCAGGTTTCAATCGAGTCTACGAGCAGCGTTTCGTGAAGCGTCTTAGAGAATCCTTGCAACAGCGCTTTTTGGAACACAAGGACGGGCACGAGTATGTAATTCCCCCCGGGGCCACGCTGTGGGATGTGGATGAAATCGTTACGGCGCACAGTGGCGGATTCAAGGATGCGCGCGATTACTACCAGCAATGCTCTACGCATAAGCGCCTATCCAAGATCTCGATTCCAACGGTGATTTTGGGTGCCGCAGATGACCCTATCGTCGACGTGGCTTGCCTGCGGCGAGCGCGATTGTCGGCGAGTACATACTTACATATAGAGCCAAGCGGAGGGCACATTGGTTACTTGACTCGCTCCGCATCGGGGCTGGGAGCGAAGCGCTGGTTGCCCGAATTTCTTGAACACATGCTGGGCGAGTTGCTTCGCTCGCATGCAGGCTAGCCATTTAGGCGGTTGGCACTGGGGTAGGGATAGACATCCAATACTTCCCCGGCTTCGTGCCGGCGCTTCAGTTCGCGCCAAAAGGCGGCAGTCAATACTTGGCCGTGCCGGCTCGTGAGCAATTCGCGCTGAACCTTGGGCAGCCCCATGAACTGTAGGAATTCCTGCGGGAAAACGTCGTGCGGCCCTACGAAAAAGAACGGCTGCGCGGACATCTCCTCGTCGTTGCTGCGGGCTTGCGGCATTTCGCGAAAGTTGCATTCGGTGACCAAGCACAGCTCATCGTAATCGTAAAAAGTGACTCGCCCGTGGCGCGTTACGCCGAAGTTCTTGAGCAGCATGTCGCCGGGGAAGATGTTGGTGCGGGCCAAATCGCGAATGGCTTGGCCGAAGTCGAGCACCACCGCTTCAGCCTCGGAATCCTCCGCTGAGCGCAGGAATAGGTTCAACGGTTCGACTCGGCGTTCGATGTAGAGGTGGTGAATAGCGACCTGCTTATTGCCGACCGTGACGCAATTCGCCGCGCTGGACTTCAATTCCTCCAGGAGTGCCGGTGAAAAGCGCCGAATGTCGAAGCTCAAATGTTCAAACTCTTGGGCTTCGATCAGGCGCCCCGCTCGGTCGTGTTTGAATACAAGCTGATAGCGATTCATCACGACGTCGCGCGTACTCGTCTTGGGATAGGCGAATTCATCGCGAATGACTTTGAACACATAGTCGTGCGAGCGCATGGTGAAGACGATCATCACCATGCCCGTATCTCCGGGGGCATGATCAAAGCAGTCGAGCGACCGATTCATATGGCCCAGGAGGTCTCGGTAGAGCTCAGTCTTGCCGTGCTTGATGTTGCCCAGGGAGATGTACAGCTCCGCCAGGGGCTTGCGCGGCATGATCGTCCGCAGGTAGCCGACAATGTCGGCCGGTCGCTTGGATTCCACCAGGAAGTGCGAGCGCGTGAAGCTGAATACAATGCTGACTTCGCGCTCATCCATCAGCACGGCATCTGCTTGCACCCAGCCATCCGTGTTGACCAGCGCAATAATCAGTGGTGTGACTTCCGCGGACCCGCGAATCTTGCCGACTAGGTAGGCGCCGCTGCCGCGATAGAAAATCGGCTTAATCAATTCAATGGAATCGATTGGTGCTTCGTGCCCAAGGTTGTGCCACTTGGACTCGATCTCTTTAGCGATTGCGCGCGCATCGCCCAGGGCGTCTTTGTAGGGCACACCAAAGGCGTAGTCTTCAAATATGCGCGAGACTACGGCGAATAGTTTTTCATCCACGGCATAGCGGCGGTGGATTGTCGAGCCCGCGCCGTAGCGCGCGCGGCGTATGTCCAGGTCTACGTATTCAATGTTGGCGTCGACGCCTACGGTGACAAATATGTGCCTTGTGACCGAATTGAAGAAGGTCTCTGCAATCTCTACCGACTGAACTTCTGCAAGAGCTTCTGTGTAGAAGCCCTTCATTAACTTCCAACAAGCGCGATCGCGGATACTCGTGTCGAGAATGCCGTTCAGCTCCTCGACAATGTCTTTCAAGATCAGGCGGTAGAGGTCCAACCGCTCCGAAGCATCTTTTTGACCGTTGCGCCAGTCGCGCTCTTCAAAGCGCTGCTTGGCGCGCTTCGTGATGCTTTGGAATTCTTCCCGGTAACGCTTGTACGCGGCCAAGATGGCCATTGCAGCGGAGCGTGCCTGGAAGACTATCTGAGCCATCAGTCGGCGGCGTTGAGCGGGGGCATGGGGCCGTGAAGTTCAAAAACGCAGCAATGTGTACCGCCCACGTGACTTGAGCAGTGGGCCGGCGGCGGCACTCCGTTGTGCGAGCCCCGCCGCCAATTCTTCCATGCCGAGATGCATGCGCGGGAGGACCCGTGTCTACATGCGTTCGATTACGGCGTCAGCGAATTCGCTGCACTTGACCTCGGTCGCGCCCTCCATCAAGCGAGCGAAGTCGTAGGTCACAATCTTCGCGCCGATTGCTCCGTCGATGCCGTTGATGATTTTGTCGGCAGCTTCCGTCCAGCCGAGGTAGCGCAGCATCATCTCGCCCGAAAGGGTGAGCGAACCCGGGTTGACCTTGTCTAAGTCCGCGTACTTGGGCGCGGTGCCGTGGGTGGCCTCAAAGATGGCGTGGCCGGTGGTGTAATTGACGTTTCCACCGGGCGCGATGCCGATGCCGCCGACTTGGGCAGCTAAGGCATCGGAAAGGTAGTCGCCATTGAGATTCATCGTGGCGATCACGTCGAACTCCTTGGGGCGCGTCAGCACTTGCTGCAGTGTGATGTCGGCGATGGCGTCTTTCACCAAAATCTTGCCGGCGCCGAGCGCTGCTTTTTGCTCCGCGTTAGCAGCTTCTTCGCCGCTGTCGGCGCGGGTGCGCTCCCACTGATCCCAGGTGTAGCAGTGATCACCGAATTCCTTTTCCGCAAGGGCATAGCCCCAATTGCGGAAGGCGCCTTCGGTGTACTTCATGATGTTGCCCTTGTGAACGAAGGTCAGGCTCTTGCGGCCCTGATCGATGGCGTACTGAATCGCTGCGCGAACCAAGCGTTCCGTGCCTTCCTCCGAAATCGGCTTGAGGCCGACACCGCAAGTCTTGGGGAAGCGAATCTTGCGATATTCAGAGGGAAAGTTTTCCTTTAGCAAGGACAGGAACTTGGCGTTCTCATCGCTGCCCTGTTGAAACTCGATCCCGGCGTAAATGTCTTCCGTGTTCTCGCGGAAAATGACCATGTTGACCTCCTCCGGCTTGCGTACCGGTGAGGGTACACCCTTGAACCAGCGCACCGGGCGCAGGCAGACATAGAGGTCGAGGATCTGGCGCAGAGCTACATTGAGGGATCTGATTCCGCCGCCGATAGGCGTCGTCAACGGGCCCTTGATCCCGACCAAGTATTCGCGGAAGGCATCGATGGTCTCGTCGGGTAGCCATGAACCGAATAGGTCGTTGGACTTTCCTCCCGCGTAAACCTCCATCCAGCACAATTTGCGGTCGCCGCCGTAGGACTTCTCGACCGATGCGTCGAGGATGCGCTTGGTCGCGCGCCAGATGTCGGGGCCGGTTCCATCGCCCTCAATGAAGGGCAGGATGGGGCGGTTGGGAACATTCAGTTTCCCGCCTGCGATGGAAATCTTCTGTCCGTCGGCGGGGGGGGTGATCGTCGGTGTGGGCGTCATGTCGGGCGCGGTTGGCAGGGGCTCCGGTGGCTGTCCGGAGCGAGCTAATGGATCGTTGAGCTCGGCCGTTGGGAATACAAAGTGCGTTGAGTGGCAGAGAATAACCTTTGTTGGGGCTTCGCACGACTTCCTCGCCTCGCTTGATCCAGGTTTGAGGTGCCCGCCGACCCAAGGCTCGTATGCGATGATTCCGCGGTCGTGGTGTGAACCGCGCGCAGAGGGCCAAAGGAATGCGTGGCGGCAACAAATTCCGCCGAACGAAAAGTTCTAGCCGGCGCTGCATCTGCAGTGCGGCGCTTGCGGCGCCTCGGGCAGTGGCCCGCTGCGATTTCCCGATTCTTGGGGCTAGGTCGGGTCTATCGCCCGTTTTCCATCGGGTTCCAGAGGCGCAAGGCAGGCCGGCGGGGAGCCGGATTGATCTGCGATCCCGTGGAGGCCGGAATCAGGCCTCCTCCGGGTCCAACTTGATCGAAACAGAATTGATGCAATAGCGCATGCCGGTGGGCGGGGGACCGTCGGGGAAAATGTGACCCAGGTGCGCAGAGCAGCGCTTGCACCTGATCTCGACGCGGTGCATGCCCAGGCTGTTGTCTTCAATCTCTTCCAAGTGCGCGCCGTCCAGCGGTTCAAAAAAACTGGGCCACCCGCAACCCGACTCAAACTTCGCATTCGAGCGAAAGAGTGCCAAACCGCAACACTTGCAAGCGTAGGTGCCTATCGTCTTCGTGTTGCAATACTCACCGGAATACGGCGCCTCGGTTCCCGCCTGGCGCGTGACGCGAAACTCTTCCGGACTCAGTTCACGGCGCCACTCGTCTTCACTTTTTGTTATCCGCTCTTCCATGGTGTGCCCATCATACGTTGAGGCTTGCCGCTTGGAATGCCATCAAGTTCGCAAGATGAGCCGTTTCGGGTCGCACGCAAGAATGGAATGCCGGTGGACCTCGACTTGCCTTCCATCGGTAGTGCAAGCGATGACCGCTTTTGCTTACTTGCCCCGATAGCGAGTTGTTAGTCAATTCGAGGAAGGCTCGGCCGCGCCGAAGCCGCTTTCCTCCGCCCATTGATTGCAAGTCCTGAGCGCCAAGTGATTCTTGGGGCCGGTTCCATTTCCGAGCTGCGGAGGCGCCCAAGCTTGGCGCCATTCGGCCACGTCCCCGAGGGTGAATGTGTCGAATTGAGGACCACCGGGAAGCAGGGATTGGCGCACGGGTAGCTCTCAGCTAGTCTTTTAGGTGAGGTCGTTGTTTGCCTGGAGGCTGAATCCACAGCTTCAGCAGGAAAAATTTCGATGTCACCCATCCATGGATCTTTCCAGCACACAAGACGGCGAGGAACGCTCCGACCCAGCGTCCAAGTCGGGGTTCGCCCAAGGCGGACAGCCGACAGCCAATTCTTTGGTGGGCAATTCATTGGTGGGCAATTCATTGGTGGGCAACGTGGCTTCCGAAGGCACGGCTTCCGGCGTTGAGACGCCATCGCCTGAATCGAGCGAGATTGCCCGTTTGTGGGCTGCGAGAAGCAAGTCGGGTCCGTTGGCTCGACCGGAATCCACGCCGGTAAAGCAACTGAAGCGAGCCGCTCTCGCTCAGCCGGACGAATACACGGAAGTGTTTCGGCGCGATCGATTGGGCTTTGTATTGCTGTTGGTGCCGGCCGTTTGGATGCTTGTCGATGCAGCCTTTTCCAGTTGGAAGGGCTGGAGGCCGACGGCGGCAATTGAGTCTGTTGTGCTCGGTGCGTTGGGGCTTTACTGCGTTGCAGTGACCCTGCTGCTTTGCTTCCGCTTCGGACAGCGCATGCTCGCGGGCCTGGGAGTTCCCTTGGGCGTGCTCTTGATTGTCGCAAGTGGCGGGCTGTTCGCCGGGCAAGAAGTGTTTGCGGCCGAACCAAGCGCAGATGCGCATTTGCGCCGACCACAGCTAAAGCAGGTTCGCTACCCATCGCCCGAATTGATTACGGGTGTGCAAGGTCCGGTTACTTATTCAACCAATACTTACGGAGTTCGCGGAACTGCGATTCCGCGCAGCTCAGAAGCCTTGCGCGTGCTATGCGTGGGTGGCTCAACAACGGATTGCGTCTATTTGGACGACACGGGAACCTGGCAGTCCCACTTGGAACGCGAGTTGGAAGCGCTCGGCGGCAATCGCCCGATCTGGATCGGCAGCGCCGGCTTCGGTGATGTGCGCAACACCAATCACTTGGAGTTTGTTTCAGGAGCGGAAGTGCTAGGGCGTGTGCAAGCCGTCGTTTTTCTCGTCGGCATGAACGACTTCCTTTGGGCTCTGCGCGGAGACTCAACAGAAGCGAGTCGGCAGCCCGCTTGGAGCCGCAGTTTGGCCCTGGCTGGTCTGGTGCCACGGGAGCGCCACCGTCAGCAATCCAGAAATGGAGAGCACTTGCGTTTTCGACGCGATCGGCGCAAGCGAGCAGTCATACAAGACGAATTGCCGGATTTGACCGAAGACCTGGATCGTTTTGGTGAGCAAGTAGCTCAACTGATCGAACTGAGCCGCGAGCGCGGAGTTCTACCGATTTTCGTTACCCAGCCAGCCCTCTGGTGGGAGGGGTTGGACGAGCGAGCATCAAGACGGTTGGGCTTGGGGGAACTGGGCGATGCCAAGTACCTGAGCCCGCGCGCTCTGCGCGAGGGGTTGGATCTGTACAACCAAAGGTTGCTGGCCGAAACCGAGCGGGCCGGCGTGACCTGCGTCGAGAGCGAGGACATGGTCGGCCTCGATGAGTTTTACTACGACGACTGCCATTTCAATGAGCGCGGGGCGGAGGCCATGGGCGGCTTGCTGGCACGCAGCCTTGCGGCGGAACTGCTGCCGAGGAAATTCGGTCAGTAGGCTCGAAAACGCATCCAGACGAAGTTTCGGTGCGAATTCCTCTCAATCGGGACCGGTCGTGACTCCTTTTGGTCTCAGATTGCGTCGGAGCGCCTCGGGTGAAGCTTCGAACCGGCTCATGTGCTCCTGATCAGGTTCGGAACTGGCCGATAGGGGCCAAGCAATCCCAGCCTTGCGGTCCGGGCTCATGCTAAGATTGCGAACTCCAAGGGGAGGCCTGATAGCTCACGTAAGGGTTCCGCCCTGCGCCTCAAAATGAGGCGCCCCGAGCGGCTCCCAGCGCGGTTTCCCAGCTCGTCCGCGCCCCGGCAAATTACCCAAGGGATACGATTCCAACACTCACTTGATTCCGATCGAGCAAGCACCCTGATGAACATTCTCGTTTGCTACCCGGCGGATTTTTCGATTCCCGCCATGCCGTTCGGAGGGTTGGCCCTTTTCAATGCCTGCTTGCGCAAGGCCGGGCACACCGTTTTGCCGTTGGACGTTTCAGCGATCAGCTTCAATCGACTGATCCGGCGCGAAAACCTCGAGCACTACTACGCTTTGCTCGACGGCGAAATGGAGCGCGGCGCCGCGCAAAACGGCTCGGCCGACCTTTCTCGTTTGCACGGTTTGGCGCGCTTGCTGGCGATGCCGCGCGATTTGATTTTGGGCGCGGAGGAAGCTGCCCAAAGATTGCGCAACCCGAGCGAGTACTACGATCCTGACCAGATGCGCCTTGATCATCATGCGCTGCTCTCGATCGTTCAAATGTTCGGCACGGTTCGACCGCGTTTTGATCCGCGCAACGAGCGCTTCAGCGACGAGCTCTATCCGTGGCTGGATGCGGAAATGGCGGATGATCCATGGGTGCGCTGCTACGAGGAGGCGCTGCGCCCCAAGTTGGATGAATTTGATCCGCAACTGGTTGCGATCACGGTTCCCTTTTCAACTCAGTTGGGCGGAGCCCTGCGCTACGCGCGCTGGATCAAGGAGCGTTACCCGAATGCGAAGGTCGTAGCGGGCGGAACCGGAATTTCCGATGCCGAGCACATCCTTTGCAAGGACAAGCGCTTCTTCAAGTACATCGACTTCGTCATCACCGGCGAAGGCGAGGAAGCGTTGGTCGAGTTGGCCGCCGGCCTCGAAAACGGGTCGGACCTATCCGAAGTGCCCGCGTTGTATCGACTGGAGCAAGGCGAGATCGTCGAGCCGACGTGCCAGCGCTTCGTGGATATGAGCGCAACGCCTGTGCCCGACTTCACGGATGTTGATTGGGATCAATACATCAGTCCCGAGCGCATCGCCAGCTTGACCACTTCGCGCGGTTGCTATTACGGCAAGTGCACGTTCTGCCCCGAGAGTTTTCGCCTGCGCTTCCGCCGGCGCGGCTCTTCCGAGGTTTGGAAGGACCTGCGCCAGATTGCGACCGAGCAAGGGATCAACAACTTCATGTTCTGGGATCCGCTCACGCCCCCGGCGATGCTGACCGAAATTTCGGAGCGTTCGCGCGAAGAGGGCATCGACATCAATTGGATGGCCCAGGTGAAGTTCGACAAGGTCTACACGGATGAAAAGTACGTGGAGACCTTGGCCAAGGGTGGTTGTCGCTGGTTGCAGTTCGGATTCGAATCCGGCGTCCAACGCGTGCTCGATGACATGGGCAAGGGCAATGACCTCAACCGCATCGAAACCATCCTCGACCGCTTATCCGCGGCCAACATCGCAGTCGGTGTGTTCTTCTTCGTGGGCTTTCCGACGGAATCGGAGGAGGATGCGCGCGAAACGTGGCGCTATCTTGCGCGCCGCCGCGACCGCATCCACTTCACGGGCTACATCGGAACCTTCGGCTTGGGACACGATGTTCCGGTCTACAAGGACCCCACGCCCTACGGAATCGACATCGTGACCACGGCGGCCGGAGACATCGGCTACAAACGCCACGACGGTCTGGATTGGGATGCCGAGTACTTGCACCAAACGTTTAGTGCTCACGGAGATCTGTATTTGATCGAATCCGGTGCGGCGCTGCTTTACAGCAAGAATCGCCCCGAGTTGGTGCCCAAGATTGTTGCACGCAAAGTGCTCGGTCCCCCGAGCTTTGTTCGTTCGGACAACGCGACTGTGCAACTGTCATTGCCCGCGGCCAACGATTTCTATCGCTGGGATACCGGTGCCCAAGTGACCCACTTCGCCTATGTAGGCCTTTCCAATCGCTTCCACGAATTGGAGCCGGAGGAATTTGAAATGGCTCTTTCCGTTCGCGATCGAGGCGGGTGCACGGTTGCGGAGTTGCGACAGAGCTTCGCAAGCGGTTCGGATTTCGATCGTCACGCCAAGCGCTTGATCGACCACGGTATTGTCGGTTCGACAGCCATGGGTCCCGAGGAGCCGGTCGAGAGTAGCTCCGAGAATTACCCGGCCATCGGCTCCGCCATGTGAAGCTTCCAGGGCGGTTCGGCCTCGAAAGCTGAGCGCTCTGACTCAGCAGGCTTCGATGCGCTTCATGCGCAGGATTCGATCTCAGTGGGCGTTTGGCCGATAATTTGTGCCGAGCGTGCTGTCATTCGCCATAGCGTTCAAACCATGCCAGAACGTGGCCTACCTTGCTGATTAGATGGCTCGGTCTGCGCGCGATGCCGTGGGACGCACCTGGGATGCGCACGAGCGCACTGTCGACGCGCCGCAATTTGAGGGCTTGGTAGAACTGCTCGGCCTCGGTTATGGGCGTGCGGTAGTCCGCTTCGCCGGTGAGCAACATGGTCGGTGTGCTGACGTTGGCGACCAAGGACAACGGAGATCGCGCCAAGTAGGCGGACGGGTCCTCCCAGGGCATGGCGCCGAACCAATACAACCATGCGAAGGTGTAGATGTCGCTGGTAAGGGCGAAGCTGGTCCAGTTGATGACCGGTTTGGCGGATACGGCAGCCTTGAAGCGTTGGGTTTTGCCGACAATCCAAGCGGTGAGGACGCCGCCTCCGCTGCCCCCGGTTACATAGAGTCGTTCCGGATCGATGAAGCCCATCTCGATCGCCGCATCGGTGACGGACATGAGATCGTCATAGTCGTTGCCTGGGTACGCGTGGTGAATCAAGTTGCCGAACTCTTCACCGTAGCTCGTGCTGCCGCGCGGATTGGCGTAGAGAACTACGTAGCCCGCGGCCGCGTAAAGTTGAACTTCGGCTGAGAAGCGATCGCCGTAATTGGCAAAGGGACCGCCATGGATCTCCAGGATCAAAGGGTATCGCTGCTGGGGATCGAAGCCGGGCGGGTAGGCCAGCCAAGCTTGAATCGGACGTCCGTCATGCGAAGAGGGCGTGGTGAATGATTCAACCCGTGCCAATTCTCGTTGCCCGAGTAAGTCGGAATTCAAATCACCAAGCAGGTTCGGTTCGCCAAACCCACTCATTAGGCATGCCAATTGTGCCGGACGCTCAGGATTCGTATGTGTGTAGGCAATCGCACCGTTGCCTGCGACCGTAAAGGAACCGCCTCCGTAAGGCCGGCCAATGCTTGTGCCGCCCAGATTTGTTGCCAACCTTTCTAGGGGCCGAGTGCGGGACTTATATCTTCCGATATGCGTACTCCCCCGACGGTCGAACTGAAAGAGAATCTCATCGTTTGATTCGTTGCGCGGCCAAACGGGGCTTTCGATGCTAACGTCCCAAAACTCGCTCAATTCATCGTTTTCGCCCGTAGCGAAGTCATGTAAGTACAGGCGTGAAACTTGATAGCCCTGCTGACGATCATCAAAGCCGGTGTATGCGAGAAATTTACCGTCTGGGGAAAGTGCCGGTGATGAGTCGGGGCCACGACGATCGGTCAAGGCGCGAAGTTCGCCCGTACTTAGCGTCAGCTCGTAGATGTCGGTGTTCAGCGGGTCGTGCTCCCAATCCTCATGCCTGTTGGCGGAGAAGATCAGGGACTTGCCGTCGAGTTGCCATTCCGGACTTTCGCGATGATGGAAGTCTCCGCTCGTTACTTGCCTCGGAGTTCCACCGCTTGAAGGCAACACGAACAGGTGGTGGTAGCCGTCTTTGAGGTATCCCGCACCGTCGGAGCGATAGAGAGCTTTTTCAATCACGATCGCAGGTTCAGCCCACTCGGCCCCTTCGGGCTTCTTGGGAAGAGTCACCATCGGTTCGGAGTCTTT
>JAJDES010000541.1 GCA_029259675.1 Planctomycetota bacterium | reverse complement strand
CCCTCGCGAGGCGGCGCGCGCATCCTCCACCAAGCCCGGCAAATTGATTACCGGTCCCGAAACACGCGTGAGAAAAGCACTCTCCAGCGGGTGCGCCAAAATCGTGTCGGCATCGGAGCCCCAAATCCATGCGTAGGGAGAAGGGGTCGTTTCGCGCGAAACCATGCCGCGAAAAGTGGCCTTGACCAGCGGGTCGCGCATCAGAGCCACAAAGTGCGTCCAATTGACGATGCCCAACAGCAGCCCGCGCGCGGCGCCGCTCTCGTCTACGATTCGCGCCGCAACTCCCACGTGGTAGTCGCCGTAGCTGGGCGCACTCCCCGCGGCCTCGGCCCCGCCCGCCACCAACGCGGAGCGGTGATGATCGATCAGGATCGAATCCTGTTTCCACGCTCTCTCAAACCAACTCTTCCCTCGAAAGTCGAAGGCTGCCACGCGCTCGAAGTCCGCTTGGCTCAATGCAGAACCATCCGGTCGCAGGCCTCCGCACACAACCGCTCGACCGGACCGATTCACGAGCACCAAGCGGTCGTAGAAACCGCGGTTTATTAGTCGGCGGTTGAGAGCCGACATATGAACGGCGCGCTTTGCCCATTCGCCGGAGGTCTTGGCCTTGCCGCTCAATGCGCCCATGGGCGGGGCCGTGGGATCCGCTTCGACCATCGCTTCGGCTTCGACCAGGGCCGCCAAAGCAGTGGGGTCTGCGGCCCACTCCTCCAGATCGCGCCGGCGCTCCAACAGGAAAGTATCCACCTCCTTGGAAAGGTCGGTGGCCAGTCCGAGTAGGGCCTCTCGGACCACTTCCAGGGCGCGCTCAGCCATGGCCGCGTCCACAAAGTACGCAAAGCCGCCAAAGGGGAGCACGACCGCCGCCAAGACCGCTAACACCAACTTGGTTGAGATTCGTCTCAGCACGCGGGAATTGTACGCTCGCTACGGCTCAACCGTCTGGCGCCTTGGCTGCAACTATCGGTTAGGGTTCAAGCATCCCGTGAATCGCCCCTCCCCCCAGCGCCCCAGGCGTATTTTGATCGTCCGCAGCTCCCACTTGGGTGATGTGGTTTGCACTCTGCCGCTATTCCATGGGCTTCGCCGTGGCTTTGGAGAGGCGCAAATTGCGTGGGTCATTCAAACGGAGTTTTCGGGCTTACTCAAAGGGCTTGCCGGCCTGGACCGAGTGATTGAGTTTGAGCGCAAGGGCGGGCTGCTCGGATGGTTGCGCTTGCGTGCGAACTTGCGCGCTTTCGCGCCCGACCTAACCATCGACGCCCAGGGCAACTTGAAGAGCGCGGCAATCACCCGGCTTTCGGCCGCCCCCGTTCGCCTGGGCTTTGCCCGTCAAGATTGGCAAGAGCCGGCGGGGATCCGGGCTCTCACGGCGCAAGCCGATGCCGCACCCGGGCCGCACTTGATCGAGCGCACGACCAACTTGGCCAACTTCGCATTGGAACGCTGCGCGGCCGATTGCGGTGCAAAGTCCACTTGGCGGCGCGACCCCGGACTCAGCGCCGCCGAATTGGCCCGCGGCGAAGCCCTGGCCGAGCATTGGATCTCGCGGCCATCGGCTCGCACCGTCCTGGTGCACGCAGCACCCGATTCCAATCACCGCAGCTGGCCCCATCGGCATGTGATCCCCTTGATTGAGAACCTGCTGTTCCAGGGCCGCGACGTCGTTTTGATAACGGGTCCGGGCGAACGCATCCTCGGGCGAGACTTGCGCAATCATTTGAAGCTGCGGCCGGGACTGCGGCATTGGATTGCGCGTTCCGATGTGCGCGAGCTGGCCGCATTCATGGCCGCGGCCGCCACACGCGACGCGACCCTGCTCTGCAATGACAGCGGCCCCATGCACTTGGCCGCGAGCGTCGGCCTGCCCGTTGTCCTGCTGCAGGGCCCCACCAATGTAGCTCGCAGCGGTCCCTGGCCCTTGCCAAAGGAAGACAGCGATCGGGATCCCGGTCCGGCCGGCGACCAAGGCGAAATAGGCCGGCCCGCGGCTGCTTCCTCGCCTCATCGCCTGATCCGTGCCCTGGACTCGCCCGAATGCGCCCCCTGCTCCGTTAGTCGCTGCACGCACCCCGATGGCAATGTGTGCATGACCCGCCTGCAACCCGAGGAAGTACTAGCCCGGCTCTGACTACCCTCGCGTCAGCTGCGAATAGCAATGCCGGTCCGCTTCCCCCCGGTTTTTGGGATCACTGGTGTTGCCCTGGGTCCGTTGCGGTGAGAATGCTCGGCCCATGCGCATGTTAAATTACTTCGCCGTGGCCGCCGGGCTCTCCGCAATCAGCCTGATGGCGACCGCGGGCTTTGGAATCTTTCGGGGCGGCGACAGCTTGCACCTCGGAATGGGTCTATTCGGTGCCTTGGCCACGGTCGCGGCCCATACGTTGGCGATCCTGTTCATGATCATCACCGGTCGCGTCCTGCGCGAAGCGATGCGCACGCGACCCATGGGCGACAAGTTCCTGGCGGAACTCAACGTCTACTTCACCGAGAAAGCCGGCTATCCGGCCGCCTTTTTGGGCACCGTAGCGGTCGCGGCAACAGCGGTTCTCGGCTACGGACAAAGGGGGTTCGGAATCAGTCCCGCAATTCACATGGTCTTCGGCTTGGTCGCCACCATCGTGAATTTCTGGGCGCTGACGGTGGAGTGGAGGACTCTGCAAGACAACCAAGATCTGCTGGATCGCGCAGCCCGCGAATTGGATCGCATCGACGACGAACTCGAAGCGCGCGGCGAAAGCCAACCGGAAGCGCCGCAATACCTGCGCTTCAACCCATCCCTGCGTTGGCTTTTTGCCGCAGGCTGCTGCTGGGCCCCCTACCTCTACTGGGGCTTCATCGTATGGCGGGGAGACTTCACGCGCCTATCGCTGACGTTCCTACTAGGAACGATCGGCTCTTCCTCGATTTTGGTCTTCGCGGCATGGGCCTCCCGGGGCACCAACCTGGAACGCCCAAACTTCGACGAAGAACATACAGGCGAAGCGACGGATGAGCCCTCGGACCTGACGGCAAAGCAAACGTCCGAGTAAACCCGGTCCTCCGCGTCTCGCCTACTCGTCTTCCGCCGACATCGCGGATTCGATTTCAAGCTCTGCTTCGAGTTGCCCAGCGTTAAGTTTCGCCTCCAAATCGGCGATGCGCTGCTCAATGTCCTTGTATTCGGGCCAAACGATTTCGACTTGCGAAAGCAAGTCCAACTCTTCCTCCAAGCTTCCTGCACGTCCCGCCTGCTCATACAGTTCCGCTGCTTGGGCGACAAAGCTCTGCAACGTGTTGCGACGACTGATCGCATCGTCGAAATAGCCCACAATGGCGAGCAATTCGTCGTAGGCCACGATGGCTTCCTCGTAGCGCAGGTCCTGCTCGAGATCCATGGCCGCGTCATACATTTCCTGCATGCGCGCCTGCTCCAGCCCATCGAAGCCCGCCTCAATTTCATCCGTCTGCATGATGGAGACGGCCATGGCTGAGTTCAACTGGGCCAAAGCAGTTTCGAAGTCGCCGCGCAGTTGGCTGCGCTCCGCCTCCGCCAGCAAGTCGGCCGCCTCGACCTCGAGATCCATCAGTTCTTTGCCTTCGAGTGCAGCGGGCAAATCTTCGTCGAGCAATAGGGCCAGGCGATACTCATTGCGAGCGGCACTGTAGAGCCCTTCTTCCTGCAAATCCGAGGCGATTTGCACTCGTTCCTCAGCCAGAAGATTGTTTACCACCTTGCGCTTTTCAATCGCGCGCTCTTCGTCCTCGTCGTACTTGTTCGCGTACTCAAACTTGCGACCCGCCGGGAGCAGCCAGTACTCGCGCAGTTCGCGCACCCCCTGCACGTAGTATTCGTAGCTCTTGCCCTCGCGATAATTCATGAAGAGCAACATGCGCGCGGCGCCGGCCTTGGCCGTCAGATTTTCCGGCTCGTATTCGGATGCCTTCAAATAGCCGTTGTAGGCAGCCTCCAAATCCGAACCACTCGAAAGTCGCAGGGCCACGTTCAACCAATGTTCCGATAGTTTGCGATTCGTTCGCTCGATCCAGGCCTGCGCCGGTTCGCAGCCGGGCATCACCTCCAGCGCGGCGTCAAATTCCTCCAGAGCCTTCAGGTCCTCGTCTTCAAAACTTAGGCGCCGGCCCCGCTCAAGGTGAATGGCCACCAGTGCGGTTTTGTAAAGCCGCTCCGCCTCGGGGTCATCGGGGTGAGCTTCGAAGCGCGCTTCCGCCTCGGAGAAGGCCTCGATGTAATCCCCATTGCGGATGAGCTGGGTCACATCCTCCCACTCTTCGTCGTTGGTCGAAGCGCAGGCCAGGCCGATGGAGCCGGCCAGGGCCAGGGACATGAGCGGCAGGATGGCCCTGTGGCCGCAAGCTGTGCGAGGATTCATGATTTGCATGCAAGGTCAAGCGTGGCGTCGATCGCGTACGGACGCCGACAAAAACGATGTCTTCCATCGGATTCTGCCCATCGCCGGTGAGCGGCACCCTACCCAAAAGCGCCCCTGAGGCAAGCCATGGCGGGCTTTCAGCGCACCCCGGTGCCCGACTCACTCTCTCCGGCCCCGAATCGGCTGGAATCCTCGATTCAATGCGTGACGGGCGCTCTCTAGGCGCCCGACCCGGCAATCCGGCCCCCCTAGGAGCGCATGGAACCAAAGAGAACCACGCCCAAACTGCCGAAGAACAGTACCGGAAGCCAGGAGGCCATCATCGGCTGCAGGACCCCCTGCATGCCCATGCTGCGGGATACAAAATCGGCCCCGAAGAAGAAGATGCACAGCACGAAGCCCTCGACCAGTTTCTCTGCGCTGCGACTGCGCTCGTGACGCATCAAGAAGGGCAGGCCGACCAGAAGCAGGATCACATTGGCCATCGGGAAGGTCTTGAGGTACTCGATCAGCGTCTTGAACTGAACATCGGTGGGATCGCGCTCCCACAATTTTCCGACCTCCGCGAAGGACAACTCCAAGACTCTCTCGCGCCCCTTCCACGCCATTTGCAAATCGCGCGGCGTGAAGCTGATGTCCTCCAAATACGCCATGGGCTCTCGATCCTGGGAGCCTTCGATCAATCGTCGCGTTCCTTTATCGAGCTTCCAGCCCCGACCCGGTCCTTCCCAAACACCGCGCTCGGCTGAAAGAACGACGTTGGAGCCGCGGCGCATCAAGGTCACTTCCAAGCCCACGATTTCCGAACCCACCCCTAAATCGCGCGCGGGCCGCAACTCGCTCACTTGGACCAACCCCCCACCGGGTTCCTTCATCCAAATGTAGTCGTAGACAATTTGGGGCCGGCGCTCGACGATTTTGTCTTGGACCGAGTCGCGCCGAAAACCCACCGCTTCCGTGGCCCACACGCGCAGGGCGAACATGGAGCCGGCCAAAACCACGCCGCCCACCAGAACCGGCATCAAGAGGCGTTGGGAACTGACACCCGCGCCCAAAGCCGCGACGACCTCATTGTGACGGACCAATTTGGCGGTGGTAAAGAGGCCCGCCACCAAAGTCACGAAGGGCGATACCTGTAAGTAAATGAACGGGATGTTCAGCAGGTAAAAGCGCACGACCAGCAAGCCGCCCGGGCTGGGACCATTTTCGTTGCTCGAGAAGTAGTCGTCCAAGTTGGCGGCCAAATCCAAGATCAGGAAAAGGCCTACCACCAAGAAGAACGCCACAGCATAGGAGCCTGCGAACAAGCTCAAGACGTAGCGATCGAGTCGCCCTCCGGGAAGTAGACCGTAGCGCCTCACTTGCGAATCACCTTGCGCGACATCCAAAGCCCGATCGCAGTTCCAAGGAGATTAACCACCCATGGGGAAACGAAGGGTGGCAAGACTCCACTCGCCGAGAGTTGGCGCCCCAATTGCAACGAGAGAACGTAGTAAACGATTGCGTAGCCCACAGCGGCAGCGAAAGCCCCCAGCTGGGTTCCGCTGCGCAACAAGATCCCCGTCGGCATGCCCAGCAGCAAGAAAAGGATGTACGTGAAGGAAAGCGCGTAGCGGCGGTGAATTTCGTAAATATTCGCGCGGCGCCCTTCGTCGTCTAGCTCTTCGTTCTTGAGATCCGCACGCAATTCGGAACTACGCAGATACTTGGGACGAGTCCTCGCCTTCGGCGGCTTACCGACCAAATCCGCATAGGGCAGACGGATCGTCGGATCTTCATTCATGTACTTTTCATCGCCCTTAATGATGCGCGCATTCTTCAGCTTGACGACGAGGTCCTTCTCCTCCTCCGTCTTGAATTCCGCGACGTCCGCCACCATCCAAAAGCCGGGGCCATCACCATCGCGATCGGTGTACGCAATGTTGACGTCGTAGAAGATCCGATCGTTGTAGGGATCGCGGTGGTGCGCATTCAGGTAGAAGCTACCGAGGTCAATTTCGCTGCGGCCCGGATTCAAGCGCCGCAACAGCCCCTCCACCGCCTGGCGCTTGAAGACGCGCTGGTTGTACTTCCAAATCGGCGCCAACTCAGCCGCCATCCAATTGGTGCCCAGAGCCAGCAGCCCGGCCACCAATAAACCGGGTATGAGCAAGCGCACCGGATGGATTCCGGCCATGCGCACAGCCGTCAATTCGTTGTCCGCCGCCAAGCGCCCATAGGTGGCGACGACCGCCAGCAGGAAACCCAGCGGGAGCACGTAGGGCACCATGTCGATGAACAGCAGCGGAATGTAGTTCAAGAGCGCCAGCACGCCGGCTCCGCCGACCTTGTGCACGGCCGATACCGTCACGGCCGGCAGCAAGATGAACAGAATGCCCCCCACGGCGAATGCGAATGACTGCGTCATGAGGCGCAGGATGTAGAGGAACAGTGTCAAAGCGTGAAGCCCGGCTGGGGGAGCATGGGGCAACCAAGTTACCCAGCCGCCAGTCGCGTTCCAAACTCCGAGCGGGCGGGCGGCGCGAAAGAAGCGCCCGGAGGTTCCGCTTTTGCAAGGCCGAGGGGCATGAACACCCTAGCGGAGGCGTTCCGCGCGTAGGATGCGGGCCGTACGGAATTTCGGTGCCGCAACTTTGGGCAGCCGGGGATCCGGTCCATTTTTTTGCGTCATGCAAGCTCACGCTCAACAACCGCACAGCCCGCCCAGGCCCAACGCTCGCCGCAGCGTCAGGCGCGAGACTTTGGAGTTTGCGGACGGCAGCTGTGATTGCGTGATCAAGAGCTTCCACCATCCCGGAGCCATCGGAAGACTTTTCGATGGCCGTCGAGCTCGACGCGAATTCCATCTCCTGCGGCGGCTGGCAGCAGCCGGCCTGCGAGTGCCCAGGGCAATCGAAGTTTGCAAGGGTCCCCGCGGCCCACAGCTGGTGACCCAGGTTGTGCCGGCCGCAAAAAGCCTCGAACATTGGCTGACGGGCGTTGAGGAGTGGCCCACAGGATCCGACCAATCTGCCGGGGCGCTGGGAGCCCTGATGGCCGGAGCCCATGCGCTCGGACTCGACCACGGCGACATCTATCCCAGCAATGTGCTGCTCGATGCTGAGGGTGACGCTTGGATCGTGGATCTGGGCAGTGCCAAAATCGGCCCGGCCGGCCTGCGAAAGGAGGACTTGATTGCGGCGGCGGCGAGCGTGCGCGAACAAACCAGCGCGCGCTTCCGTGCGCGCTTCCTGCGCAGCTATTTACGCAACTTGCCCGCCAACCTGCTCCCCTCCAAGCTCCAGCTCAAGCCACTGATTCGGGAAGTGGAGGCGCGGGCCCGCCTGCTGCGCCGTTCCGTGGTGGAACGCCACCTCGGGCGCTGGTTGCGGGAAAGCGGAGTCTGCGCGAGCGGCACGAACCCAAAGCGCCTCAGCTCCAGAACAGCAACTCGCCCAGAATTGGAAGCCTGCGAAAAACTCGCCGGGGAAACTTCCGAGGAACATTCGCATCTACCCGGCTACATGTTGGTAAGGGGCGATGTCGGAACCGTCAAAGCCGCTTGGTTGGGAGTCGCGCGCGCCAGGGAGCACAACCTAGCCTGTGCCCGGCCGCTGCTCCTCAATCCGGAACAAAACGCTTGGGCCGTCTTCGCCCAACCGCCGAGTTGCGAAGAGTTGTTCTCGAAAGCAAACCCATTTTCAGTGGCCGCTCAAGCGCGCGCACTTGGCCGCCTATTCGGGTTGCTGTGCCATCGCGGCCTCAGTTTGAAAGCAACCGGTCCGGCAAATTTCAAAATGGACGCTGCGGGAGAGGTCTATTTGCAACCGGGTGCACGTTTGGAAGCCCGCGACACGAGCGATCCGGCGTGTGATCGCCGGCAATGCGAAGCCCTGTTCCCCGGCCTCGCCGATTGGTCACTCGAGTTTGATGGCGGCCGCCGAGCCGGTAAGGAAAACCAAGCCGCTGCGTTGATCCAAGACCGAGAGCCACACTCCCAAACACAGGCGCAGCGCCGTGGCTGAATCCAAACGCCGGCACTTGCGCGCCCAAGTACTGCGCAAGCTGATTGACCTGGGCGGACGCGCACCGGAGCCGTTAACTCGCGGGGCCCTGGAATTGTTGGCTCGCGCCGCGCGCTTCACTCGCATTCAAGCGCAAATCGAAAGCAACCTCGAATTCGTTCTAGGCCGCGAAATGGACTTGAATGCTCGCAGGAAGTTAGCCGCATCCATCCGCAAACACGGCGCGCGTCAATTTGCCGAGTGGATGCGCCTGGCCCGGGGACCGGCGGGTTCCGGCCAAGCATGGCTCGAGCAACGCGTGCAGTTTGACACCAGCTTGAAAAAGCTGGAGACCTTAGTGGAGGCAGGGCGCGGCGCCATCATCGTCACCGCCCATCTCGGCAATTGGGAACTGTTGGCAACGGCCCTGCGCAACTACGGGTTTGCAGGTGCCGTTGTCGGCTTGCAGCGCAGCAACGATCCCGCGA
>JAJDES010000055.1 GCA_029259675.1 Planctomycetota bacterium | reverse complement strand
CTCACCAAGGGTCTCTCCGCCGGCGCGTTCCTAGCCATGGCGGCGATCATGCTGGCCGCGGACACGACGGTCCTAAGCGGTACGGTTGCCTGGCTCTTGCCCCTCATCGGCATCTTCTTCCTGCTCGTCACCACGGGCTTGCTGGTCGGTGACCTCAAACGACCCGATCGATTCCTCTCCATCCTCAAGCGCCCCAATTGGAGCTCGTGGATCGCGCGCGGCACGGTCATCCTGATCACGTACGGCGGTTTGCTCGGGATTTGGTTCCTTGCGGGCGTATTCGATATGTATCCGGGCGGTGGATTGGGACAGTCACTTGCCGTTTTGACTGCAATCGCTGCCGCTCTTACGGCCTGCTACACCGCCTGGCTCTTCGCCCAAGCCAAGGGCCGAGTGTTGTGGCTGCGCCGCGGACTCGCCGCACAACTTGTGGCCCAAGCCATGATCGCCGGCTCGGCCACAGCCCTCCTACTGGCTCCGCTCCTTTCCCTTTCCGACGGAGCCGTGGACAACTTGCGCTGGAGCGCGGTGGCAGCCTTGATCTTGAATCTCGGCTTTGCCCTCGGTGAAAAGGCCCTTGCGCCCGCCGGTCGCGAAGCCGAGTACGAGCGGGTTACAAGCCTGATCACCAAGGGCCCCTACGCCCGTCGCCACTGGACCGGTGTCGTGGGCGGCATCGCCATACCCGCGATCTTGCTGGCCGCATTCGCAAGCCCGGCAATTTTGATGCTCGCCTCCGTGCTAGCCCTGGTCGGCCTGTGGATCGAAGAAGACATTTTGGTGCGCGCCGGTCAGGCCTTGCCCATCAGTTGAGAACGCTAACGAAGAACTGAGCTATGCCCGAAGTACGCGACGAACACGGCAATCCCCTGCGCACCTCTCCCTGGGAACTGGGCGTCGGCCCTCCGCCCAGCCATTGGGACGATTGGGTCGAACTGGACGCCAAAGCTTGGCCGCGACGTGTTGAAAAGCACTATCGCTGCATCCCGACCATTTGCTTCAACTGCGAGTCCGCCTGCGGACTGCTCGCCTTTGTTGACAAGCAAAACGGCCAAACGGTCAAGTACGAGGGCAATCCGGTGCACCCCGGTTCGCGCGGACGCACCTGTGCCAAGGGACCGGCCACGATCAACCAAGTTCAGGACACCGAGCGCATCATGACGCCGCTCAAGCGCGTCGGGCCGCGCGGTTCGGGCCAATTTGAGCCCTGCTCGTGGGACGAGGCTTTGGACGACATCGGTGGTCGCATCGGCAAGGCCATCGAAGAGGATCGGCACAACGAAATCATGTATCACGTCGGGCGCCCCGGGGACGACCACTTCGTGATGCGCATGCTCGCGGCCTGGGGCGTGGACGGGCACAACAGCCATACCAATGTGTGCAGTTCTTCCGCACGCACGGGGCTGGCACTTTGGAGCGGCTCCGATCGCCCCTCGCCCGATTATTCGGAAGCCAAGTTCGCGCTGCTGATTTCGGCGCACCTCGAGACGGGTCATTACTTCAATCCCCACGCGCAGCGCATCATTGACGCCCACGAGGGCGGCATGCGCATGGCCGTGATGGATACGCGGCTTTCGAACACGACCACGCACGCCGATTTGTGGATTTCGCCTTGGCCGGGAAGCGAAGGCTCGATGCTCTTGGGAGTTGCACACAACTTGCTCAAGAGCGGTCGCGTGAATCTTGAGTTCATGCAACGCTGGATGAATTGGGAGGAATTCCTTGCCGCACGAGATGCGGATGGGCCGGGAACTTTCGAGCGTTTTGTTGAGTTGATCACCGACATGTACGCCCGCTATACGCCGGAATTCGTGGCTGAGGAATGCCAAGTTCCGCTCGACACGGTGGACAAGCTTGCGGATGAAATCGCAGCGGCTGGCACGAAGTTCACCAGTCACCTTTGGCGCAGCACGGCCAGCGGCAATTTGGGCGGCTGGCAAATTTCGCGCTCGCTGATTCTGCTGCACGTATTGACCGGATCCTTCGGCGTGCCCGGCGGGCTCAATCCCAATAGCTGGGACAAGTTTGCTCCCAAGCCGACACAGAATCCGCCCGCGATCGAGAAGTGGAACGAATTGATTTGGCCCAAGCAGTGGCCGCTCGCCCACTATGAGATGAGCTTCTTGTTGCCGCATTTGCAGCTGCAGCAAACCAAGAAAATCGACGTTTACTTCACGCGGGTTTACAACCCGGTTTGGACCAATCCGGACGGTTGCACCTGGATTCAGATGCTTGAGGATCCGCGCCGCATCGGCGTGCACGTTGCGCTGACTCCGATTTGGAACGAAACCGCCCAGTGGGCTGATTATGTGCTGCCCATGGGCTTGGGGCCGGAACGGCACGACTTGATGAGTCAGGAAACCCACGCCGGCACCTGGATTGGTTTCCGCCAACCGGTCGGACGCGAGTTTGCTCGCCTCGAGGGCGGTGCACCCGACTCGACTCTCGGCACCAATCCGGGGGAAGTTTGGGAGGAAGCTGAGTTTTGGATCGCGTTGACTCACCGCATCGACCCCGACGGCTCGAAAGGGATCGCCAAGTACTTTGAATCGAAAACCAAGCCGGGCCAGCCGGTTTCGATCGATGAGTACTACTCGGACATCTTTGAGAACTCGGTTCCCGGTTTGAAGGAAACCGCGGAAGCTCGCGGGCAAACTCCGCTTGAGTTCATGCGGCGCAACGGCGCTTACAACGTTCCGTACGAAGGCCAGGAGCGCTACGAGAAGAAGGTCGGCGCCGATGAGCCTGGGGTCGATCACGAAAACGGTGAACGCACGACCGGCTTCAAGACACCCTCGCGCAAGCTTGAGTTTTACTCACCCACACTTTCGGAGTGGGGCTTTGACGAGTGGGCCGTGCCGGAATACATCCGCAGCCAAGTGCACTGGCGCGAACTGGATCAGGATGCGGGCCAGCGCTGCCTGCTACCGACTTTCCGCTTGCCGACCCTGATTCACACTCGCTCGGGCAACGCCAAGTGGCTGCAGGAGCTTTCGCACACCAACCCGCTGTGGGTCAACCCGATTGACGCCGAGAAGCTCGGCCTTGCGACCGGAAAATTGGCCCGCGTCACCACACGCATCGGATACTTCGTACTCCGCGTTTGGGTTACCGAGGGCATCCACCCCGGCATCGTCGCCTGCAGTCACCACGTCGGGCGCTGGCGCCTTACCCAAACTGTCGGTGCCCAGCAGCAAAGCTCTTCCTTAGTCGAAATGCACCGCAAGGACGGGACTTTCTTGATGCGCCAGAAAGAGGGTGTGAAGCCCTTCACCAGCTCCGACCCCGATTCGGAACGCATCTGGTGGAAGGAAGTCGGGGTCAATCAGAACCTGACCTTCCCCGTCCAACCCGATCCGGTCAGCGGCATGCACTGTTGGCACCAGGTCGTCACGGTCGGTCCCGCCCAGGGCGGCGATCGCTTCGGCGACATCCTGGTGGACACGGCCAAATCACTCGAAGTCTTTGAAGAGTGGCAGAAGCGCGCTCGACCGGCACCCGGTCCCGACGGCAGCCGCAGGCCCCATTGGCTGAATCGGCCCATGCATCCGGCGGCTTCGACCTACGACCTCGGCAAGTAAATCGATTACAACGCCTGCGCAAAGCGCGAAAGCGGGTCTCCGGCCTTGGGCCACACCCGATTTCACTAGTTGCGCGGATTATTCGTCGTTGCTTGCGACAATCGCTTCGCGTTGCGCGCGAGTGGAATCAAGCCCGGCTATGGATTTGTGCCGCTCACGTGTTGGCTTGACTTAGCTCTGGCCCACACGGTGGCCTTGCGTATCGATCCACTCGGGCCGGGAAAGGCCCGGCGGCTCGGACGTTCGCAGCTCGATTCCCGTGAGTAGACCCGAATAGGTAGGAACAAAGCGCATCCGCCCGAGCCATCGGGGGGTGTGCGTTTGGTGAGTTTGAAAGCTTGAACTTTCCTCACCGTTGGGCACGCCTAGACAACCCCGAACGATTGGCCCGCCCGAAAGCAGCGGAAGTTTTCCCAACTTTTGGCCGCAATTCTGTGGGGTCCATTTCCCAGCGCCTTGGGCGCCGCAGGAAAAAGTATTTGCACCTCTGCGAGAAAGTCGTTGAGGCCACTCGCAAGTGCGATCGACGGGCAGGGCCTCAAGTGATCGAATCGAGGGGGATTCGGCCCCCCATGCCAGTCGGGCCGAGGCTTTGGGTGTGTTCGGGAGACCCGTCGTATGGGCCTGGCTAGGATCATTCAAAGGGTGGGGGAGCAAGAATACCCAGGGAGCCTCCCAATGGGTTGCGGCGGCCTCCGCTCGCAAGAAGCTCGAACTCACAACCAAGGCAAGCGTATTCTTGGGTCACTTGGACGATCCGCCATCAAGCATCCGAGCTTTCGCGTCGATTCAACCGAGGTGTCGTCCCCAACGGCCGCCCCGCCATGCGCAGATTTGTAAAAGACTTCATCAAAGGCCTGGTTGTCGTGTTGCCGGTCCTGGCAACCGTTTACCTCGTCTACTTGCCCCTGAGTTGGGTTGACGGACTCTTCGGAACGGACATACCCGGCTTAGGGGTGGTCGTCGCCATTCTTGCCATTTGGGCCGCTGGTGTATTCGCATCCAATGCGGTTGGAACCAAGTTGCTCACGCTGCTCGACCATTTGATTGAGCGCATCCCGCTGCTCAAGTTGCTTTATCACACCGTTAAGGACTTGGTTGCAGCCCTGGTGGGAGACAAGAAAAATTTCGATCAAGCTGTCGTAGTTGACTTGATTCCGGGACGCGACGTGATGGCTCTCGGCTTCGTTACTTTGACGGAATTGGATTCGCTCGGTTTGGACGGAATGGTTGGTGTCTACCTGCCCCAGTCCTACAACTTTGCCGGCAACTTGATTGTCGTCCCCCGCAATCGCATTCGTCCGCTAAACGTTCAAGCCAAGACGTTGATGACATTGATTGTTTCGGGAGGAGTCGCATCGGGAGCCCTCAATTCCCCCAGCGGCAAACCTCAGCCGAAACCTGAAGTGCCGAAGGGCTCGGATTTGAATCCCCCTGAACAGGGTGTTTGACGGCTATCTCTCCCGCTAGAGCGCAGCCGGAACACGCTGCCTGTTGCATCCGTATTGGCGTGCTAGCGCTCGCAATCAGCGCGGAGGGATCCACGGGCCGATGCGACCCTTTCCAGGTCTCCATGCGACCGGAGTCCCGAGTCCGCCACCGCTCAAGGTCCGATGGCCCGTCCAATTGCGGGTGCAATCGCCGGCTCGGTTGAACGCCCGGTTGAAGGCCCCGTTGCTGATCCTGTTGGCCTTGCATATGCCCAGGCTGCTGCCGACACAGGAGGCGGTCACCCAGGCCGGCTCGCGCTCGTATGATCGCCTCGTTGACTACGTGCCCCAACTACCTCCTACAGCTGCACAACCCCATGTTCCTTGCATCCCCTTTCCTAGCTTTCACCCTCGCGGGTTTAGGCCAACCTCCGGACCCCACCGTGGTCCCGCCCCGCTTGGAGGGCCGCCCCCCGGCTCTGCAGGTCCAGGCCAGCCTGCCCTCCGACCCCTTGCTTGTCGGCGAAACTTACTCGGCGACACTCACGGTCCAATTGAGTCCGGATTCCGAAGGTCGCGAACTTTCGGCGGTCAAAGCCGGAGTGCCCGGCTTCTTGGTGCAACTCGATGTCCCGCCCTCAATCGAATTGATCGGCAAGGCACCCGCCACCTTGCGCGAACTCGGCAAGAACAATCACCTTCAAGAGCCCTTCGAAAGGATGATTGATGAGTTTCCCGCGCAAATCGAATTCAAGTTGATTGGCGAACCGGGCCCGACGGAGACCCTTGGCATCAACTTGGTTGGATACTTGACCCCCGGCGAAGCACGCAAGAGCACTTTTGTGCGCAAGCGCCTCGAGCTTCCGTTGACTGCCGGTGCCAGCGGCTTGGAAGTGAAAGCCAACAAGTCCAATTGGGGTCAGGACAAGAAGCTGCTGCAAATTTCCTCGCGCGCTTCCGACTTCGGTGTGCCGCGCGCCGATGGAAGCGAGTTGCGATTGTCCCACTACCTCGGCGAGAAGAACATCATCGTCACCACCTACCGAGCCCATTGGTGACCCTATTGCAAGCGGCAGCTGGTCGAGCTGCAAAACATGATGGATGAGCTTGCAAAGCGCGACACGATCGTGATCGCGATTTCACAGGAGGGAACTGATCTTGCGGAAGAAGCGACTTTCATCAAGAAGGGTTTTGAAGGCGGTCCGCGCTTTGAAATCGGCTTCGATTTGAACCGCAGCCAAACCGAAGCTTTTGATCGCACCACCGCCTACTTAATCGATAAGCAAGGTGTTGTGCGGCAAATCTTCCCCATGACGGCCTACAACAGGCCAAGCTGGTGGGCCCTCCTCGGCTCCATTGATGAGTTGAATAAGTCCGAGTGAACCAGCCCGAGTGAGGCCTCTTTGCCTTGCGAACAAATAGCAGCCCAGATGCACAACGCGTGTGCATCTGGGCTGCTTTTGAATAGGAGCGCCGCATCCGGCACCGTCGCCATGCACAGCATTCTGACAAAGCGTGAAAGACAAAACGCTGTCACAAAACGCCGCGGCTGCTACATGGACTTCACATGCTCAGCGTATTGCTCAAGCAAGAAATGATCCCACACGGATGAAACGATTGCGGCCACCTGCTCGTCGATTTCGCCGGCCAGATGGAAAGAGGCCCTGATTCGGGTTCCCCCTTCGACTTTTTCGAAATCAACGTTTTGCACGAGATCGATCGCCGTGCCGTGCAGACCAAGTGGCCCGCGCATCACGAGTTTCTCGCCCCGGTTGGCATGGGTAACATCCGCGTGCACGACACCGTTGCCGGCCTCGTCAAAGATTTCGATGAACTTGCCGCCGGGGCGCGCTTCAATCTCCATGCGCAGGGGCGCTTCCGACATGTGGTGATCCCACCAAGACGTGACGTCTCCCGTAAATGCATCGAAAGCCTCTTCGGGGCTGAGCGCTACCTCGAGCTCCTTTTCAAAGATAAAGCCCTCGGGCTTGAAGCTTTTGGGTCCGTCGCTGAAGGAATTCAAACCGGCACCGAGCGCAAGCATCAGACCGCCCACCAGCAGGTGCGACAAGTATTTTCCGATTAGCATCGTTTTCACTCTCCAGATTTTTGCGGGCAGCCGGCCATGGTCGGCCACCTGCCCTTAACGCACCGGCACCGTGACTCTCCTCGGTCCCGCATCCCGGGCAAGTGGATAGGCGGTGCGAATACGTTTACCAGCGGCCGCGAATGGATTTCACGAACAGCTCGTCCACGGGGACGATGCCGACCCTCTCGGCCGCAATTTTGAGCGGATACTTTTCGATCTGCTTGTCTTCATCAAGCACGGCCTGGCTCTTCTCCAGGTCGCCGTAGTCAAGCGGCGTTGGCGCGTCGCTAACAAGTGCGTCACGCATAGCCTCCGCATGTTCGGTCACCAAAGCGATGTACAGATTGTCCGCTTGCACATACTTCTTGATGACAGCTTGCACTTCTTCGTAAGTGAGTGAGTCCATCATCCGGCGACAGCGCGCAAGATGGCTTTCCTCCAAACCGTAGAAGCGATCATCCATGGCATAGCCAAGGCGTTCGCCCGTGGTCGTTGCAAATTGCAAGCTGTACTTCTTCAAGAAGTTGCGGTGAAACTCAAATTGCTCACGCGTCAAGCCGTTCTTGGCCAGTAGATCGACTTCGTGCAAGGCCGCGCGCAGGGCGAAGATCGCGTTCTCCTCGGGAACCGGGCGAACCCAAACTTCGAAAATCTGGCTTTTGCGACCGACCCCCGTGGGCGGCATCTGCCGTGAGCCGCCGTTCGGAAAGGCTTCTATGTAGCTGTAGTTGCCGTAGTTCATCCCGCGCACTTCGCGAATCTTTTGGAACAAGCGCCCGACTTGGTTGCGGTGTTCACCGAGCCATGAACTGGCCAACCAAAGCGCGTAAAATTCCCTTTCGCCGCGATGCACATCAATGGGAAAGCCGAAACTGATCGCCGTGCTGGGACCGGGCTTTTTGGCGATCAAAACCTGACGACCGCCGTGGGTGAGTAGGTCGGGCGCGGAAACTTGCTCGGGCTTGCCCGCCGGCAATCTTTGGAAGTCCGCTTGCATGCGCGCCAACAAACTATCGGGGTAAGCGCCGCCCAGCCCGATAACCATGTTGTCTTTGGTGTAATTCGCCTCCCAGAAGGCGCGCACGTCTTCAAGCGTAATCGCCTTCAACGAATCGACGCTGCCGGCATTGAGGCCGGCGTAGCGTGTTCCCTGGAAGATGGAGTCGTACAAGACCGCTTTGCCCAACTCTTCGTCGGAGGAGTAGCGCAGGCTCTTTTCAATTCCGTTGATGGAATCTTGGCGCAGGCGTTCGAAGTCTTCGGCACGGAAGCCGGGGTTCAGCAGCGCGTCGGAGAACAGCTCATAGAACTCGAGTACGCGGTCGCGGTGCACTTCACCTCGAACGACGGTCATTTCTTTGTCGACCGAAACCCAGTAGTTCCCCGCCATCGGGAAAAGCTCGGCCAAGATCTCGTCGTATGCACGCGAAGCGGTGCCGCCCTCGCTAATCAGCTGAGCGGTCAAGGAGGCCAAACCCTCCTTGAAGAGCGGATCGTTTTGCGTTCCCACTTGGAACCAAATCTGGAAGGCGACATTCGGATCCTCGGGAACCGGCATCAGCACCGGTGCCTGAGCTCCCGCCGTTACTTCGGGCAGCGGCTGATCGGCAGCATGCAAAACAGCTACCGTGCTGGAGTCCTCATGCAGGTACAGATTGGCCGCAGCCATCACATGGGCGGGCGTGACTTGATCCAGCGTTGCGTAGATGTCGTTGACGGCCAACAGGTCACCGGTTAGGGCAACGACGCGAGCTAGATTCGAGCAAACCTCGTCCGGAGTCGAAAGGCTCGACAGGAATCCGTACTTGAGACTCGAGCGGACGTTGTCCAATTGTTCCTGGGAAACAAGCTCGGTTTGCAACCTGCGCACGGCGCCCCAAATCTCACCTTCGATGGACGCGACATCGGACGGATCCTTAACCATCGCGAAA
>JAJDES010000540.1 GCA_029259675.1 Planctomycetota bacterium | reverse complement strand
AAGGACGGTGCCTTCGACGTGGTTTGCGCCTTTGACACACTCGAGCACGTGCCGGTGCCCCTGCGCGCGGCCTTCGTTGCCGAATGCGCGCGAGTTTCCAAGCGCTACGTCGTTTTGGCCGGTCCCTACCACACCGAGGAGGTCGCGCGAGCTGAGGAAATACTCCAGCGCTTCCTGGTCGAGAAACTGCGCACGCATCATCGCTACTTGGAGGAGCACCTAAGTAACGGGCTGCCCCTGCGCGACGAAACCGAAGCGGGTCTGCGGGATGCCGGTGGCGAAGTGATTTCCATCGGACACGGCAACCTCAGTCGCTGGTTGTTCCTGATGTTCTTGGCTATGTACCTGGATGACGATCCGGCCCTGCGCGATTTGGCGGGCGATCTCAACGCTTTTTACAACCGCGACCTTTTCGATTCCGATTGGGACGGCCCGGTCTATCGGCACTTGGTAGTGGGAGCCTTCGGTGGGGCGCCCCTTCCGAAGCTGGAGGTTCTGCGCGGTCCCGAGAAGTCGGGACCGAAGGCAGCTGAGTTGACACCCTTTGCGCTCATGTCGGCCGAGTTGGCGGCCTTTGATGCCGAGCGCGAAAAGTGGCGTGCGGAGCGCGAACGCTTTGAGGGTGTCGTGGCTCACCGCGACGGCCTTGTGGCCGAATTGCGCGCTTCTCTCGATGCTCACGCAGCCGAACTTGAAAACCACCGCAAGGCGAATGAGCGCATGCGCAAGGACCTCAAGTGGCCGCCGGTGCGCCTGTTTCACGCCTTGCACTCGCTATTCCGCAAGTCGAGCACGTAAAGCCGCAGCGAGCGAGTTCGCTGCGCATTCTGCCCAGCTTCGATGTGCCGGCCCGTGGCAGAGCCACCGGCCTAAACCGGCGACTCTGTTTGTTTCAAAGCCCTAGGGGCAGCAGGGGTCGTTGAAGAAGACGAAGGCTCGTCCCTCTTCGTCGGCGTTGGGAGAGCTGGGCGGAGAGTAGCCGACGTGCCCGGTGAGAATATCATCAGCACCATCGCCGTCTATGTCTCCGGCTGCCAAAGACCAGCCCATGCGAGGCTTCCCGCCGCCCAATTCGCCACGGTAGCGCGCGAGTAGAGTGGATCCGTTGCTGCCGTCATAAACGTTGACGCGACCCAAGAGGTCTCCGTTCATGCCGATGGTTCCGCAGGGAGTCGCCATCGCACCGGGGAGCTCCTTGAAGCGCGGAGCGCCGGCGGCAAATTCACCTTTGCTGTCTCCATCGGTGTCACCGAGGCCGGCTACGCTCCAACCGAGCATGCTGCCCGACCACGCAGGATCGGGTTCGCCGGCCGCGGAGGGATCCTCGGGGAAGATGGCGCCTCCGAAAAGGCCGACGCCGTTGCGCCCGTCGTAAACGTAAACGGCGCCCGTGCGCAGGGGAGCGGAGCTACTCGTGTCGTAGGCTCCAAAGTAGGGGGCGCCGATGACGACATCGGCAAAGTTGTTGCCGTTGACAGTCGGTATCCCGGCCACGGAGGTTCCATAGCCGCTCAGCTCGCCGGATGTGGGCGCGCTTTCGCTGAAAGTGAAGACGGCTGTGGTGGCGGGATAACTGTGGACCTTGGCGAATCCTGTGCATCCGCTGCATGTCGTGAGGACATTGACGAAACTGTTGGACAGATCGATTTGGGGGGCACCCGCAATGAATTCATCGATGCCGTTATTGCCCAGGTCGCCTACGCGAGCAACATCCCAGCCGAAGCGGTCACCGGCTATGCCGGCTGAGTAGCTGACGGCTCCCAAGCTCAATGTCGTTGCGCTGCCGCCCGCGCTCGCAATCAGCGAACCCTCCAAAACATAGACGTTGCCGGAGGGAAGCGGCGAAAGACCCGAATTTTCGACGTTGCCAGGCGCGCCGACGACCAGGTCGTTTTCATCGTCCAGGGGGGTTACATCCAGGCCGTCCAGGGAGAATCCAAACCAACCGTATTCAACGGTGCCTTCGATAATGACATCGGCGTCATTGACTGGGTTGAGAACCGTATTGACCGGAGTGGTTGTGTGGCTTTCGCCATAGAAAACAAAGACGCGCCCGACCTCTTGGTCCCCATTTTGGTTGCTGAAGAACGGGTCACCAATGACGATGTCGTCCAAGCCGCCGTCGTTCAGGTCACCGACGAGCGCAAATGCTGTTCCCCATTGGAAGGCGCCGGCGTGCACGTCAATGTTGTTGAAGATCAACTTTGTGCGGGGGGGCTCGAAGGGCACGTTGCACGGGTTGCCGGGGCATCCGCTACCGGCATATAGGCGCACTTCGCCCAGGCCGGAAGCTCCCTCTACGCCTCCGCCCACAAGCACGTCGGCTTTTCCATCGCCGTTCCAATCGCCGCCGCTGTCCACGGCGAAGCCCAGGTGATCGGCCTTGGCCTTGCCTGTGTATTGCAGGTCGGCTTCGCAGCCCCAACGCTCATCCACTTGGGCTGCGGCGTGGTTTTGATTTGCCAGGATGGTGCAAGCGAAGCACGTCAGAATGAAATGCGAGCGAAGCATGGGTTCTCTCCCTTTTTTGGTTGAATCAAGAATGCGAGGTTGAATTGAGAATGACGTTCGGCGACCAGCACGTCGCGCAAGCTGCAAACTGCAGCCCCGCCATTGCAGGGTTGCAGTCAAAGTCAGCGGACCAAAGCCAGCGGGAAACTGGGGCTGAGCGCGCTAGGACCGCAGGCTACGGTTGTGGGCCGTTGCGATGCAACTACCGAACGGGGAGGTAGCGGCGGTTGGAAGCTCGCTTGCGAGTCAAGCTTGCGTTACGAATCAATAATTACCCAGGCCACGCTTGGCGCGTGTACGCACGGCAAGGCCGTTGAATGTTGGCTCAGGGCTTGTTTCGCAATTCAAAGACTAGCGGAGTCCCCGGTCGTGCGGATTGGGCGGAAGGACTCGGAAAGTGACGGCTAAAGTCAGCCTCAGATCCCGGCTTCCAATCCAAATCGGGAGCCTCGATTGGATTGGAGCGCTCCGCTTCCGTCGTCAAATTGGGGAGTATCGCCCACAGCGTAGAATTCTCTCGCTCCACGTTTGCGATCAACCACGGTCCGCCCGGTAGTTTGAACGGAGGCAGCGGCACACTTGCGTTGCGCAAGATGCTTTCGAGTTTCTGGCGCGAGTGCCGCGTCAGAGGATGTTCAACGTTGAGTCGATTTGCGTGCGCACGCAACAGGTCGAATTCGGGCGCGAGCACGCGCTCCGGGAATTCCCTTTGCAAAAGCTCAAACCCGGTCTGGCCGGACGAATTGGTGCGCGGCAGGCCGGAGCCATCGAATTGAGCGAAGGGTCCGTCGACTAACAGCCAACCACCTGCCCGCAAGTGTTCGCGCAACTTGGCCATATCCCGATCGGACAAAAGCGCCAAATGCGAAGCGATCCAAAGTGGGTAACGCCGGCTGCTCGCCGCGTTCCAAGCTTCGGGCGGAAGCGCACCGGGCAAGCAACCGACATCTTCAACGGCGCGCAACCAAGCGTCGATGTGACGCTCAAGCGTGCCGAATTGTCTTTGATAGCCGGCTAGCCTGTTGGGCCAAGTGGGGCCATCCAGCAAGGCGTCGCGCAGCCAAGCCAGGGCGGCCGATCGGGGGTGGTGCAGCAACGCGACGCCACTGGGCTTGGGCCTAAACGGACCCAATTCCGCCTGCAATGCGCGAATCGAACGCACCGTCTCACCCAATCGCTCGGCCAGGGCGGGATCGCGTTCCAGTTCCAGATCGCTCCAAAGAACCAAGCCGTCACCCCCGCGCAGCCAGTGCTCCCAGGCTTGCCAGGCAGCGGCGGGGGGGCCGCCTTGCTCGCTGAAGATCGTGGCTAGGGAGCGCTGCTGCTCGCGCAGACTGAATAGGAGTTCACGTGCATTTCCTGTGGGATAGCACTCAATGAAGTCCAGTGTGGGCAAGATTCGTTCCACGGCGATGCCGCCGAATGTGCTTTGTCCGGCAAGTCCAAGCAATCCGATGGGGGGCGATTGCGCGGGGAGCGTGGCGCGCGCGTGGAGCGCAAGTTCTTCCAGCAGTCCCACCATTTGCGATTGATGAAATTCGCGGCGCGCCAACCAGCCGGACAATCCGCTGCTGTCACTCTCGGCGAACGCGAGGCGCAACGGATCCGTTCTCAAATCGTTGCTGTCTCGATCGCGCGCTGCGCACCAGATCTTCCAGCGCGCTTGGCAGGCCTCGCTGCGACACAAGTCAAAGGGATCGCCCCAGGGCGTGAGGGAAACCTCGTCGCCCAGGGAAATGCCCAGTCCCGTTTGACCGTCTCGCGCACGAAGTGAACGATTTAAATATTCCAGCAGTTGCGTACGCGTTTGCGCTTCGCTCAAGCAGGGGACCCGCACCAAGAGGCCCGGATCACGGGTTTTGAGCCATGCTTCAAAACGCTTGTCGTAGCCTCCTGAATCGCGGCGCAAGTGCAGAATATTGCGTCCCGGCGCGTGCCCGACATAGAAGTCGAGTTGGGCGGAAAGGGCCCAGGGCGCCTCTTCATCGCCCTCAATGTTGGTACCCCCGAATGGGTTGAGCAAACCGGGAGCAAGCGCCCTGCCGCGGTGGGACTGGCGCCAAAGGAACACTGGGAAGCCGTCCCATCCGACTCCGGGTGCCATTTGAGAGTCGGGCGCGGGCAACTTGGAGTCCTGTGCTTGCTGCGCAATGCTCGGAGCTTGCGCGGCGAATGGATGCAAGCTGAACACGACTAGTGCCAGTATCAAGCGCGCCGCAAAGCAAAGCAGCGCCCCAGCAAATTGGGGCCGTTGACTGTGAATGCCCGCACCGACCCAGTGCCTGTGCAACCGCCGCAGCGGCTCCATGGCGCCGCGCTTCAGAAGGGCCAAAACATGGGTATGAAGAACACCGCCGCCACACCGAGGTAAATCGTCAAGGGGGTGCCGACGCGCAGGAAGTCGCGATAGCGATAGTCACCTGGACCCATGACCATGGCGTTCGCCTGGTGAGCGACCGGTGACATGAAAGCCAAGTTGGCGCCGACCAAGACGGCCATGAGGAAAGGACGGTCGTTGGCTTCCAAGCCATGCGCCAGGGACATGGCCACGGGAGTCATGATCACGCCCGCAGTGACATGATTCATGACTTGGGTCAGCAAGGTGGTGATGATCAGCAGCAAACTGAGCACCAGGTATTCATTGCCGGCGCCCGAGCCCATGCCGGTAATCCAATCGGCTACTGCAGTGCCCAAGTGATGCAATTCGAAGGCTTTGCCGAGGGCCAACATGCCGCCGATCAAAATCAAGACGGACCAATCGATCGAGCGCCGGACTTCCTCGGGGCGCAAGCAACGCGTCACGACCAAACCGACGGCTCCGGTGAGCGCGGCAATGGAAAGTCCCATGTCCGTGAGGGCCGTGAGCAGCAGGACGCCGAGCAACAACGCGACGGTGATCAGGGCACCGCGGCCGAACTTTTGATGTTCAAGCTCATCCAGTACCAGCAACTCGCGGCTGGCTCGCAGGCGATCGATGTCGCGCCGGTGACCTTGGATCAGCAGGGTGTCGCCGACTTGCAGCTGCGCATCGCCGATCATGCGCGGCTGAACGTCGCCGTGCTTGGAGATGGCCAATACGTTCAGGCCGGTTTGATTGTGGAAGTCCGCATCCTTGAGCGTGCTGCCGATCAAGTTGCTGGTGGCGGGCACAACGGTTTCGACCAGGAGCACATCGCTGGAGTGCAACGGGTTGTTGCCGACATTGGCCGTGGCGCGTTCGCGCAGACCGAGATCCTGGCGCAGGCGCAGGATGGCGTCGGGATCGCCTTGAACCATGAGCACGTCATCGGTGCGGATGCGGTTGTAGGGACCCGGTGCCAATACTGTGCCGCCGCCCTCTTCCTCTGCGCGCACAATGCCCAGCACGGAGACCCCGTAGGCATCAAAGAATTTCGCGTCGGCGACAACGCGGTTGATGAGGGCGCTGGAGGGTTCGACCAGCACTTCCGTCATGAACTTGGGCACTTGGTAGTGCTCGCTCAAGGATTGGTCGAGTCGCTTGCGGGGCAGCAGTGCGCGGCCCGGCCCGATGAAAAAGAGGGCGCCCAAGCCCAGCATCAGCAAACCGAAGAGCGTGAACTCGAACAGGGTGAAGGGCAATCCTCCCGCATCGCGTATGGCGCCGTTGACGGCCACGTTGGTGGAGGTGCCGATGACGGTGACCATGCCACCCAAAAGACTGCCGAAGGCCAGCGGCATTAGAAGTCGCGAGATGGGCAATTTGCACTGCTTGGCGACCGAACCCAGCACGGGAATGAGGGTGGCCACCACGCCGGTGTTCGAAAGGATCGAGGACATCAGTCCTGCGACTGTGAACACGCGCATGATCGTGCCCGATTCGGACTGACGCCCGCTGAGCAACAACTTCTCGGCGATGTATTCGGCAATTCCCCAGCGCGCCGTTGCGCGACCGAACACGTACATGGAAGCGATCACCACGATCGCTTCGGAAGAAAATCCTGAAAACGCCTGGTCGGGTGTCAGGACTCCCGTGATCGCCAACACCAAGACGACGCCGATGGCGATCAAGTCGTACCGCATGGCGTCGGTCACGAAGAGCACCACCGACACGAGCAGGGTGGCCAGGACGATGATCTGGGGCTCTAGGGTCATGGTCCTGCTGCCATATCGGTCTGCGGTCCGGATCGCTCAAGGCCCAGTTGTGGGCTTGGGCCCGGCTAGACCGTGAAAATTAGTTTTGGGACCCGTGTCCTCTCGGGATTTTCTCTGACCGCGTTGGGTTTCGAGTCCGGGGCGAGCCATCGGTTGGGTAGACCGCTCCAGACGCCTAGAATGTTACTCGGCGATTCGGCTCTCGCCAGCGCCTGAATGAAGCTTCCCCGGCTCGCCCCGCCCCAGGGCCGGCCCCCGAACAAAATTCCAAAGTAAAGCGACAACCCACTGCTTTGAGCATCTCCTTTGATTGTGCCCGTTTCGCAGAGCGAACCGGATCTTGGATCCAATCCGAAGGCCCGGATTCGGATGTGGTGGTGTCGTGTCGGACGCGCCTGGCTCGGAACGTTGCGGGATTTCCTTTCATCTTGCGCTTGGATGAGGCCCAGGCGACTTCCCTGGCGGAGGAGCTGCAGGCGCTCTTGGTCGAGCAGCGCATCGACGGGGGCACGATTTGGGTTCCCATCGGCGAGGCGGAACCGGTCCTGCGTTTGGTGCTGCGCGAGCGCCACCTGATCAGTCGCGACTTGGCGCCTACGGGCAGCAAGCAGCCGGTTTTGGCCGGCCGGGCCGTGGCCTTCGGAGAAACGGAAACGCTGTCGGTGATGATCAATGAAGAGGATCACTTGCGCCTGCAGGGAATGGCCGCCGGCTTTGATTTGGACTTGGCCTGGGAGCGCGTCAGCGGTCTCGACCGCGAGCTCGAGGGAAAGTTGCGCTTTGCCTGTTCGCCGCGCTTGGGTTACTTGACGGGCTGTCCAACGAATGTCGGAACCGGACTGCGCGCTTCTGTCATGTTGCACTTGCCGGCCCTGGGCATGGTGCGTTCGGAACTCGAAAAAGTATTCACGGCGGCCCAGCGTACCGGGCTGGCCGTGCGCGGTATGTATGGCGAAGGCAGCCGCGCTGCCGGCGACTTCTATCAAATCAGCAACCAAGTGACCTTGGGCCGCAGCGAAGTTCAGTTGGTCGAAGACCTCAAGGCCCTGGTGCCCAGTATCGTCTCCTTTGAGCGCAAGGTTCGCGACGTGTTGTTGGACGAGCAGCGCGGTGCCATCAACGATCGCGCTTCGCGCTCCTATGGAATGCTGCGCACCGCGCGCTCCATGCCGACCGAGTTGGCACTGACGCACTTGTCCCAAGTGCGCCTGGGCGAGTGCTTGGGACTGCTCCCCAAGGGTGCCGCTCAAAACATGATGCAAATGGCGGTGCAGATTCAGCGCGGACACTTGCAGGCCTTGCACGGAGCGACGACCAGTGCGCTGCTGGAAGTTAGTGAGCGCGATCGCCTGCGGGCGGCTTACTTGCGGCAGCGCTTTACCGATTCCTCAAGCTAGCGAGGACAGCCTTTGGGACGCAAGTCCTGCGGCCTGGCCCGAGGCTCGATGGATTGTCGCGCTTTATTCGGAAAATCACCGTGGGCGCGGGCCGGTGGGAATTTCCGCCATGCTGTCCGGTTTGAGCGCGCAGCACCATTTTTACCCTGGCGGGAAAGAACTTCTGTCCTCGAAGGTAGCGCATCGGGCGGGTCGGATTCGTTTTGAAACATAGTCGAGCCGCGACTCGCCAATGGTCGATGTAGCGGGTGTCATGCCCGTTTCCTATCAAGCTTTGTTGTGCGCCTTTGCGCTGGCCTTTCAAGCCGATTTGGTTCCAGAGTCTTCAGTCGCAATCCAAGCGAACCGGCAATCGGAGGGCGCAACAATCGATGTGTCCGATGACGACAAGAAAGCGCTCCCGCCCGGCGAACTGGTCGTGTTGACGGGCAGCGCTCGCATTTTCGAGCAGGGCGGCAAGGGCGGTCAATTGCGACCGAGTCACGGCAGTCGAACTTTCGCTCAGCCCGTTTACATTGAACTCGGCGTCGCGAGTTCATTGGAATTGCGCTTCGAAGGGCTTTCGAGTTTGCGCTTGGAGGGACCGGCGGCCTTTGAGTGGCGGCCCGCATCCAAAGCGATCGAAGCCAACATGGAATGGGTTGTGCACCGAGCGCGCAAGATGGATGCGGAGCTGCGCCGCGGTCAGGTGCGCATGAGTTTTGAGGAGCAGGCCTGGCGCCTGGACTTGGGCAAGGGGGCCTATCATTTCGATTGCTTGCCCAGCAAAGAGATCCAAGTGGTGCACCACGGCGGGCAAGCGATTCGCGTGCGCACGACAGTGGTTCGCAAGCCGGGGACCTGGCCCGCGCGGATCCTGCCCACAAGCGGGCTCCGCTTGCCGGGTCCTCCCTAGGGCGAAGCGGCTGACCGCTTGTGCGCGGCTTGCGCAGGCGCGTGTTCGAATCCCTCCGCGCGCGAAGATCCAATCCGGCAACCACTCCGGCAATCGGGCGCGCCCGATTGGGGGTCTCGGGGATCTACTGGGCTTCCATTTCGCCCGAGCCTTGAATGTAGGCTTTGAGCGAACGGACTTCGCCGACCTTGATGGTCAAGAGTTCGCGCAAGAGGTCGCGCAAACTCAAAAGGCAGATGACTTTGCCGTCTTGAACCACGGGCACGTGGCGAATGTGGCGCTCCTGCAGTTTGACGGCGGAATCCGTCAAGGTGTCGTCCACGCTCAGCGTGAACAAATCCTTGCTCATATGAGTGCCGAGCGTTTCCCCGGCAGGGTCGAGCCCCTTGGCGATGACTCGCGTCATCAGGTCGCGCTCGGTGAAGATGCCCGTGGGGTTTTGTGCCTCGTCGAGGACGAGCACGGCACCAATGCGCCTGGAACTCATTTCCACGGCGGCGGCCTTGACGCTATCGCTTGCGCTCATGCAAGCGACCTCAAAGCCAGTCAGAATCTCGCCTATTGTTTTCATCGCGGCAACATCTGGGGGACGCGGCAAAGTGCGGGAGTTGAGGCCGCAGCTGATTCCGCCGAACGGCGCCGGATTCAGCACCCCCCGAATCTAATACTACCGGGCTGTGGAACCAAAGGCCTAGGAAGCCGAGGTTGCCGTGGCCCAGCCCCCAGAATGGGCTCCAGAATGGCCCCCGGAGCGCCCCAATTGGAGATCATCGAGGCTCCCCGCACTTTGCGGGTCCCATCGGGGAGGCCTTTTTGGGGCCCGCAGCCTAGGCCGCCATGGTGGGGTGGACGTTTCCGGCCTGCAAGAGGATTTGCAAAGCTTCGCTCAGGTCCGCAGCCATGAATTCGGGTTCGAGTTGGAAGGTTCCATCCGAGAGCCCCAAGCCCGTCGAGACGGCGCCCATATGGCAGCCGGCGCGCCAACCCGAAGCCAGCTCGAGGGTGCTGTCTCCGACGACCCAGCTCTTGCTGAGGTCAATGTTGTCGCTATTCAAGGCGTGGTAGAGGATGCCCGTGTTGGGCAAGCGATATACCGAATCATTTTCGTGTCCGCCGACCCCCTCGGGATGATCCAGGCAAACATAATCGCGACGCAGGCGGATACCGGCGGCGTGGATCGCTTTT
>JAJDES010000539.1 GCA_029259675.1 Planctomycetota bacterium | reverse complement strand
GGATGCGATCCATCCGGTCGTGTACGGCGGCTTCAATGTCTACCCAGCCCAAATCGCGGTAAAGCGATTGCACCTCTCGGAACAGAATCAAGTTCTCGTGCAGTTCTTCCGCCACGCGCGTTTTGCTTTCCAAGTCGGTGAGGAACTTGAGAGCGTGGCCACGAATGTTCATCGCAACCAGTTGGCGGTACGCCTGGCTCTCTACGATGCGGCGCAAAATGGTGCGCGGCTCTTCATCAACGGTGGGCTGTGTCGACTTGGGCATTATTAAGCGTGGGCCTTCGGGTCGGTCAAGAATCCAGGTTGTCGCCGATCTGAGTGGATCCGGCAAGCCCCAACCTGACGAGAAAGTGCGGACTCTTCGAATTGGGCTGCTGTGGGCTGCACCGAGCGAATTTGCAAAATTTATTCGGCGGCTGGATTGCGCGCACACTTGTTGCAACTAAATGCGGCGTCTCTTTGTGAGGAAGCTTGATATCCAGCAAACTTTCTGTTCACAGGCGCGCGTTGCGTGCGCTTCCCGCGCATTCCGCGGGGGCGACAAATTTGCTTGGCTCGATTGACTAAGAGCCCGGCGGAACCAAACCAGTCAATTGCTCATCCGGTATGACCAAGCGCTGCACAGGATTGCCGCAACGGATGTGGGACTCGATGATTTCGTCCACGTCATCAACGGTTACGCCCCCGTACCAAACGGACTCGGGGTAGACGACAACCACCACTCCGCGCGCGCATTGATCCAAGCAGCCGGCCTTGTTCGGCCGCACGATGCGCTTGTAACCGGCCTCGTAGAGCTTGCGTTTGAAGGCCGCTGCGACCTCCGCTCCCGCTTTGGCAGAGCAACTACCACGGGCATCCGTTCCCGGGCGCTCGTTGACGCAAATAAAGATGTGCCGCTCGAATTTGGCCATAGGTCTAAAACTCGTCGCGAGCCAAGAAATCCTTCGCGATGATCAATTTTTGAATTTCGCTGGTGCCCTCGTAGATGCGCAGCGCGCGCACCTCGCGGTACAGGCGCTCGACAATATTGCCGCGCTTCACACCGAGCCCGCCTAGGTGCTGCACGGCTCGATCGCAAATCCAACTCGCCGTCTCTGTGGCGAACAACTTGGCGCGCGCCACCTCGGCCACGGCAGCTTCGCCGTTGTCCACGCACGCCGCGGCTTCTTCAACCAAGAGTTGCGCGGCGCGCAGGCGCGTGTCCATTTCGGCCAAATCAAAGCGCAGGCCTTGGTTGGCCGCCAGGGGCTTGCCGAATTGCGAACGGCTTTGCAGGTGCTGTTTCGATTCCCAAAGAGCTCGGCGCGCAAAACCGTTGGCAGCCGCAGCGACCGAAGTGCGAAAGCGAGCCAGTGTCCCCAATGCCAAATCGAGGCCCTGACCCTCTTTGCCAAGCAAGCTCGACTCCGGCAGCGCGACCCCGTCAAAATGCACTTCGCCAATGGGGTGCGGAGCCATCACTTCGAAATTCACAGTGCGCAGACCGGAACTTGCGGCCGGCACGTAGAACATGGAGAAGCTGGGCCGCTCGGCATCCGCAGGAGATGTACGCGCCAGCACGCTGTAAAAGTCCGCCAAGCCCGCGTTGGAGATGAATGTCTTCGAACCCGTCAAAACCCATCCGTCCGCTGTGCGCTCTGCCTGGGTTGCGACCTCGCTCAAGCTTGAACCGGCGCCCTCTTCCGTAAGCGCAAATGCGGCCACGCGCTTGCCGGCGGCGACATCGGGCAACAGCTCTTCCCGCAAACTAGCCGATCCGCCGCAGGCAACGGCAAAAGAGCCCAAGCCCTGCATCACAAGCATGACGTCCAACATGCCGTGCTGGTAAGCGAGCTCATCGCGCAAGCTTGCCATGGCGCGCACGGAAACCGTATCCGCCGGCGACAAGCCGCCGTTGTCCGCACCCCCGTCGCGCATGGGCACCGTCCACGCCGTGGCTCCCCACGCGGACAGCGTCTTTAGCGCTTCGCGCGCTTGCGTGCTTTCGTCCGCCGCGGACCAGGCTGCGCATTGGTCCGCCGCTTCCCGGCGAATGCGCTCGATCAAATCTTCCAAACTCATTGCGGATCTCAATTCGCGTAATGGGTGACGGCAAGCGCCGCGTGTTCTTGAGAACTCGAGTCCCTAGCTGCGGCGCGAGGTTGTCTTTCGAAATTGCGCCGGGCGCTTCTCCTGGGCGGCCTTGTGCGCTTCGAGATAGTCGGGGTGGGTCATGCATTCAGCCTGCACCCAACCCTCCGCCTGCATGGCTTCGGGAAGCGACATATGGGCTTCGGCGTTCAACATGCGTTTGGTGACAGCCATCCCCATGGATGGGCCGGAGGCCAAGCGCTCCGCCCATTCCGCGGTCAAACTCTCCAAGCTGTCCGCGCTGGTAACGTAGTTGTACAAGCCGATCTCCGCTGCGCGCTCGGCGCTGATGAACTCCCCGCCCATCAAGAGTTCGCTCGCGTGCCCCAAGCCCACGATACGCGGCAGCAACCAAGCGGCTCCCATGTCCGCGCCCGACAGTCCGACCTTGGTGAAGAGGAAAGCGATCTTGGCCGCATCCGTCGCGATGCGCATGTCCGCCGCAATGGCCATCACCGCTCCGGCACCGCAGGTGACACCATTGAGGGACGCGATGACCGGTTTCTCGAGTGTGCGTATGTTTTCGATCAAGTCGCAGGTCATGCGCGTAAAGGCAAACAAGTCCGCCTCGGGCACATCGAACAACCTGCCGATGATGTCGCGCGTGTCCCCGCCCGAGCAAAACGCACGGCCCGTACCTGTGATGACCACTGCGCGCACTTCATTGCGATTGCGCAAGGCGGCGAAAGTGTCCCGCAACTCAGCGTAGGAATCGAATGTAAGTGCGTTCAGACGCTCGGGACGATCCAGTCGAATCGTCGCGATGCCCTCTGCTTCGCTGTAGCGAAAGTGTTCGGGATCGGGCTTCAAATCGGAACTCCCGCTGCAGCTTCAATTTCAACCATGGCTCCATCTTCGAGCAGTCCGGCCACAATCACCAGCGCCATGGCCGGATAGTGCGTGCCGAATATTTTGCGATAGCGGCCGCCGATGTCCTTGCGCGCAGCCAAGTAAGCAGCCTTGTCGGTAATAAAAATGGTCAGGCGCGCCACGTGTTCGGCTTCGCCGCCGGCCGCTTGCACGACGGAGACGACGTTGCGGAGGGCTTGCTCAAACTGGACGGCGATGTCACCCGCTCCAACCAATTGGCAATCTTTGTCCCACGCAATTTGCCCCGAGACGTGCACGTTTTTCCAGATACCCGATACAGCGATTCCGTTGCTGTAACCAATGGGCTCCTTCCAACCTTCAGGTTGGATGACCTTCATTATTTCAGGATTCAAACCGTTACCCTCTCAAGCTGCTAACGAATGGTGTTGGAGTGGAATGTGTAGTCTTTAGGAAATGGGTCGAAACACGGGTGTCGGCGCGCCGTCTAGCTCTACGATTTGCGAGACCCCGTCGCCGCTGCATAGATCAGCGACAACTTCGGCTACTTGCTCGGGGCCAACCAACTTCCCGCTCGGATTTTGGGCGGCAAAGAAGCTTCGCGCTTGCTCCGCACTGCGCCCCGTCTTTTCCATCAAACGCGCAATCGATTCCGCCAGCATCGGGGAATCGACGTAATGCGGGCAGACGACATGGACGCGCACGCCGGCCTGTTCAGACTTCGATGCTTCTTTACTCGGCACTCCGATCTCTGCGGCTGCGGCTCGGCAATAACCGACCAAGGCATGCTTGGAGGCGCAATACGCACTGACGTAGGGATAGCCGATCAAACCGGCCGAGGAAGCGATGTTGACAATGCGACCGCTTCCGCGCTCGAGCATCCCCGGCAGCAGGGCTTCGATCAGGTGCCTGGGACCGTGGAAGTTCACTTCCATGTGGCGTCGCACCGATTCGTCGCTTGTGCGCAGGAGTGGAGACGAAACAGCGATTCCGGCGTTGTTGATTAGGCACGAAACCGGACCCTCTTGCGCCTCGGCCCGGCGCAAGCTCTCCAAAGCGGAGGCAATCGAATCCGGCTTGGACAAGTCCACGGTCAGGGCCGAGGCACTGGCTCCCGCGGCCCGGAGTTCTTCGGCCAGCGCTTGGGTCGCCCCCAGATTCCTGGCGGCCAGCACGACGTGGTAATCGCTGCGCGCCAACCGGCGGGCGATATCCGCGCCGATACCGCGGCTGGCGCCGGTCACCAGGGCTCTTTCTCGGGGGGCCATGGGCTAGAGTGTGTCGCCCGGAAGAGTCCGGTGCCAGCCCAGCCCCCAAGACAGCGCTCCACGGCACCATCCGGTTGGTGCCTTTGGCCGCCGAGGGGCGGTAAGGGGCGCCCTGCTTCTTCCCAAGGCTCCGACCGAAGGCCCATGCCCGCCAAAGCGCAACCCATCCCCCCCGCGACCTGGCCCTCCAGGCAAGCAGCCGCACAGAGCCTCTTGTTCGGCGCGGGGAGCATAGGGGCGCTGCGGACTCGCACTCGCAGTTGGGTGCCGGCCATGGTGCCCTGGCGCTCCAACGAGAACGGCGAAGTCACCCCCGATGTGCTCGATTGGTACGGACGCTTTGCGCGCGGCAAGCCCGGCGTGCTGGTGGTCGAGGCCACCGGCATCCGCGATATACCGAGCGGTCCGTTGCTGCGCATCGGGCACGATCGCTACCTGCCCGGACTCGAACAATTGTGCGCTCGCGTTCAAGCGGAATCCGAGGGTGAAACGCGCCTCTTCATCCAACTGATTGATTTCTTGACGATTCGCCGCCGCCCGGAGAGCGAGCGCTACTTCAAGCAATTCCTGCATCTGCGCCCCGAGCATCGCGAGCGCATGGAAGCCCTGGGCTTCGAAAATGCCGCGGCGTCAGGCGAAGAAGCCCTTCGTCAAGCGATGTGTGACTTGCCGCAAGAAAAATGGGAGCAATTGCTCGCTCCGCGCGAGTTCGAAGACCTAACCAGGGGCTATCGCGAGCGCGTCGACGATTTGCATTTGGAGCACATCGCCAAGCTTCCGGAAGTCTTGCCGCCCCTATTCGCGCAAGCAGCAGAAAGAGCTCAAAAGTCCGGATTCGACGGCGTTGAGCTGCATTACGCCCACGCGTACACCATGGCGTCCTTTCTTTCGCGCACCAATCAACGCAGCGACGGCTACGGCGGTTCGCCGGAGGCTCGCGTGCGTTTGCCACTCGAGGTTTTCGCCGCCGTTCGCGACCAAGTCGGCAGCGACTACCCCGTCGGTTGTCGCTATCTAGGTGACGAGGTCATTGCCGGCGGGAGCCGCATTGAAGACGCGTGTCAGTACGGACTGGCCTTCGCGCGCGCGGGCATGGACTTTTTGTCCGTATCCAAGGGCGGAAAGTTCGACGATGCGCGCAGGCCCAAGGTCGGCTCGGCCGCCTACCCCTACACGGGCGAAAGCGGTCACGAATGCATGCCCACCGTGCGCATCGGAGGAGCGGGCCCCTTTGGACGCAACTTGCACCTGGCCGCCGATATACGGCGAACATTGCACGACGATGGGCAAACCACCCCGGTGGTGGCGGCCGGCGGAATCAACAGCTTCGAACTGGCCGAGCAAGCCCTCGCTTCGGGTGCGTGCGATTTTGTCGCTGCCGCGCGCCAATCCTTGGCCGACCCCGATTGGTTCCGAAAGATCGAATTGGGACTGGGGGATGAGGTCAGGCGCTGCCTGTTCACCAATTACTGTGAGGGTCTCGATCAGAAGCACTTGCAGGTGACATGCCAGCTTTGGGATCGAGATTTTCCCAAAGTGGCGGAAAGAGCCCAAACCGCAGTTCCGCCCGGGGAATCAGACTTGGCTCCAAAATTGAGCTCGGACGGTCGAAGACGTCTGGTGGCACCCGATTGGAGCCCTGAGGGTTGAATGAAGCCTCCCAGGGGGCCAAAGCGCCGGGTGTAAGACCTAATCTCGCACCCGTTGCCCAGGCCGGCGAGGCCGACTAGTACAAGTCTCCCCGCAATTCGAAGCTCCATTCGGGTCCGTTCCAGGACGACTCAGCGCGAGACCCCAGAATGCAAAATCCCTCCCCATGGGTCCTGTGATAGGCTCTCAGTGTCGGAGGGAATGAATCCTGCGCCACCAATTCCGGCTTCCTCTCCACC
>JAJDES010000538.1 GCA_029259675.1 Planctomycetota bacterium | reverse complement strand
GATGTCGATCAGCCCACACCCCTTGCGCTCATTTGGATGGGAGCCAAAGGCATGGTCATTCCCCCTGGGCATGACAATTACTTGGTTAGGGACCAATTTAGCCTCCCCGTTGACGTCGAAGTTGTAGCCCTGATTCCCCACGCACACTTCATTTGTCGCGATGTACGCGCGTGGTCCGTAAAGCCAGACGGAACCGAAATCCCCCTTATCTGGATCGATGATTGGGACTTTAATTGGCAGAGTTTCTACACACTGAAAAGCCCGCTACGATTGCCGAAGGGCAGCACAATTCATTGTGAGTTCGTTTTCGATAACTCCTTGCGAGCTGGGAATCCCCAGAATCCACCGCAACGTGTACTCAGTGGATCGCGCTCACGAGACGAGATGGCTAGCTTCTATCTACAAGTTGCCTTAGCGAACGAAAATGACTCGAGCCTCTTTGATGAAGCAGTCCATGGGCACATGCTCAAAATTTCGCGCGACAAGGAGAGGCTTGAATTGTGGTCACGCTGGCTCGTAGAGAGTCACGATCGGGATGGTGATTTCCTCTTAAATGAGCTCGAAGAAAAGGCAGCCAATGCCTTTGTCGATCAGCTCTGGGCCCAACGCCACGAATACTTGGAGGTTTTTGACCTCGATCAGGATGGAGCCTTAGGCGTCAATGATGAGGCCGAGCTAAAGGCGGCGATTCGCGCTTGGAGTGGCTCGAGGGAGCAACCTTAGTCGCCGGAAGTTTGCTGCAGGAAGTCGGCGACGAATTGCCCCAAAATTGTGGTTCCTGGACGTACGAAGTGACAAGCATCCATGTAAATGGTCTCTTCGTCCTCTCGGAATACTTGTGAGGCATCCAGGAATGGGACGCCGCTTCTTGCCAGTTGTGCGCCCGCCTTGCGCAAGAGCGGGTAACCAAGCTGAACCGCCCGAATGGCGCTAGCTGGGAGCTCAGAATTCCCAATCTCAGCTTCCGTCAAGGTTTTGGATCCGACATCGTGAAGTGTGGGTTGAAGCACGTGTAGGTACTGAATTCCACGCGCCTGGCACAAGTCATTCATTGCAGTGGAAGAATGCGCCCAAGCTTTCACGGACAGTTCAACTGCACTGTCGACCGAAGCGCTGAATGGTGGTCCAAAAACAGAACTTGAAGCATTGGATTGCGTCTTCACGCCAAGCTCTTCAAGTTGGTTTACCTTGCGATCCAAGTGAACCAGGGCTGCATTGAAAAACATGCTTGCAAGTGCACTGCGCTCCAGTTCCCATTCCAAAGCTCGCGCTGCCAACTGCCTTGACACAAAATCGAGTGCGCGGGCGTCTTCAAGGGTTGTGCCGTTGCCGGCCTCGGTAGAGTTGTGCCAATGCAGCAAACTTGGATAAAGCGGATAGGAATCGAACTCAGCGTTGATTGCAGCAAGCGCAACCTCATTGAAACCGTCCAAATTGATCAAGATGTCCGGCTCGAAGCCCAGGGAAAGCAGCCACGCAAGCCACTGCAATTGCTGCGGCTGTTTGTAAGCCGCACGCGCGTGCGGAAGGATGAGAATTTCCTGACCGGCGAATCGCGGGTCAGCCTGTAGTTGCTTTCGCAATGGCGCCATGCCTCCATTGACGGGGTCTGCGAAGCCTTCCGCCACCGACCCCCCAAGCACCAGAACCGTACACATTCGATCGAAGAGAGCTTGATCGGACTGCCAAGTTGCAAGCTGGGCGATGAATTCGTCGGCGTCTCGGCTCGCTTCAAAACCCACAAAAGGATGAGGCTGATAGTTGCCGCCGGTGAAGGCTGCCACGGCTCGATTGAAGGCAGGCTCGCTCGATGCCAATGGTTCGCGCTCAGGGTAAGCGGCCCTTCCGGCACGTTCCATCCAAGCGCTCTTCACTGCGGAAGCATCGTAGGCGCCCAAGAAGATGCCGGTCCAAGCGCGCAGGCCAACCTCAACGAGAAAAACCCCGAGCAAGACCAATGCCACGCGCCCCAACATTCGCCCAAGCATGCGCATGATGCGATCAAAGCTTCCCGATCTTGATTCGCTCACGGGTAGGCCTCGCAAGCAATGATTGGCGACCACAGGGGCACAACGTAATTGAATCGAGTCATAAGCACGAATTATGCGCGCGGTCCATATAAATTGCTCACGGGTCTAGATGATTCTAGTCCCTACTTTCGAAGCTTTTCGCCCAGAGCCGCAATACATCTCCTCTTGAGCCGACTCACTCAAGAATCCAAGGGGGCCTTAGCCGCGCCCGCCTCCGGCCCGGACACTTTACTCGATCCCCCTTTCTGCCCACGCCGTCCCTACAATTGAATCATGGACCGATTGCGACGCTCAGCCGTTCACAACAAGCACCTCTCATGCTGATGGCCAGTTCCCTAACACGGGTCTTCGCATGTGTGTGCCTCTTGTTGTGCTCTTGCCGATCAACCGCAGGCGACGCGGAGGCAACGCAAGTCCTCAACTTTGTTGACCAACACGGAAACCTTCAGCAGCCCTTGCAGCCCCCCGCCGGCGCAATTCATGTACTCATTTTTGTGTCCGTAGACTGCCCGATCGCAAATGCCTACGCTCCCGAAATTCAGTCCATCGTCAAGGACTACGAAGGTGAGGCTGTGCGCTTTTTCCTGGTACATGCCGACCCCTTGAGTTCCCCCGAACTCATCGCCGAGCACGCACAAAGCTACGGCTATCGCATTCCGATTATTCGGGATCCCAGTCATGCCCTCGTTGCACAAACCGGGGTTAGCGTTACGCCCGAAGCAGTCGTTCTCCATTCGAATGGCAGTACCCTGTACCGCGGAAGAATTGACGACTTGTATCCAACCCTCGGACGTCGGCGCTGGGAACCCAGTCAACGGGATCTACGCAATGCCATTGATGCCGCATTGAGGGGTGAGCCCGTATGGCCCGAGTGCACCACACCAATCGGCTGCTACATTCCTGCTCGCTTGTAGCAGCAACTTTGAAATTGTTATGCCCAAGAATTCGCCCTGTTTGCGATGTGGCGCTGCGAGGATGGCTGAACGATCTTCGGGCTCAACTGGCTCACGTTTGATCACAATTTCGGCAAACTCTTTGGCATGAAAACAAGAGCAGGCTTTCCCCTGGACATGCCTAAGGAAAAGCCTGCTTGATGCTCGCCTCTCCGCCTTCAGTCCAGGCATTGAAGAGGGCGCTGCTGCGATCCATCGTCAGATGGACGATGGCCGTCGATCAATCGCCACCGATCAAGAGTCGAACCATTTCGCCGAGGTCAAGAACAGAGGGAACAGCGGGGTCGTTTGAGTTCAAGGTCACTTCGGCAATGTCCAAGTTTTCGGCCGCTTGCGTGGCCAAGAGGATCGATCCACCGACGGTGTCCAGTGCCTTGTTGCGAAGCCCATCGCGCAAGGCCTGCGCCTTGGCCAGTGCCAATTCACCCTCGGCAATGGCCGACACGTAAGTCGCTTCGGCGTTGGCTCTTGTCGTAAGCGCATAAATCTCGGCTTCACCCAAAACGGTAGCGACCGCGATCTCATTATCAGAGCGGATGTCCTGCAAGCGGCGATCCCAATCGGCTCGCTTTTCTTTCTCCATGGCCTCCGTCTCCTTGCTGATCACACCGGTCACTTGCTGTTGCTTTTCAACTTTCTCCTTGGCCTGAAACAGCAGCGCTGACTGACGCGACAATTGCTTCTCCTGCAGCTTGGATTCGTAATCGGGGGGAAAGCGGACAGCGCGAATCAAGAGCTCATCGCACTCGGCATGGAACTCTTTGATCGCACCGTCAATCAGCGGAATCGTCTCCAATGTTCGTGACAAGCGTGCGTCCGTGGAAACGAAATCCTCCGAAGAAAGCTTGGCCAATTGCTCGCGCAAAACGCTTCGGACTGTCGAAGCCACGTTTTCGCGATACTGACTTTGCTCACCATCACTGACAACGAGATGCCCCTCCCCGGGGATGATGCGATAAGTCAGCGAAACATCGACTTCCGCCGAGTTGTTATCCAGCGTACGAATGCTCAGCGCCGGTCGCTCTTCAGGGCTACGGGGGTCCGCATCGCGCGAAAAGGTGAGGAAGTGTGTCCTTTTGTCCAAGAAGTGCCACTTGTGGTAGCCGGTAATTCCCAAGTGAAAGCCCGTGGTGTAATCCTCGGCGATGATGCCGCCGCCCCATTGAGCCTGCTTGACGCCAATCGTTCCCGGAGGAACTTTTTCGAACAGAGTCAACGCGGCAATCACTGAAAGCAGGCCGATGCCGCAGAGCAACAAAATAGATCTTGAGAAGTTCTTCACTGGTTGCCTCCCTGACTGAAGGAGCTTTCATCGATTCGGAAATTGGACGTCTTGGCTGCCGTTCTCGGGTCATCCACATGCTCAAGACGCCTTGGAGCTGGGTCGCGGCTGTAGGGCACAAGCGTGAAGCGGATGTTCAGCAGTTTCTTGATCAGCGCTTCTCGGACAACGACCGTTCCGCGCTCCTCGAGCGCATTCGCTTTAGCAACCAAGCCCTCCGCCTCTTTGGTGAACTTGTCAACGAGTCCACGTGCCTGGGCGACCATCTCAGCTTTGGAAGCCATGCCCCGTGCTCGTCGCTCAACTGCAAAAGCGTCAGCAGACTTGCGTTGCCGAATAGATTCGCGCTCTGAATCAATGAGCTCGCGTGTCAAATCGCCTTTCAAGCTACGCAGCTCGATTTCTTTCTCCTTCTCTACAGCAGCAATGCGCTGTTCGCGCTCGCGCTTGAGCTGGTCTTCCATGGCGATCAAGCGCTCCACATCTTGATCGGCAATTTTCCGGTCTTCGATAGCCTTTTCGTAGGCATCATCGAAAGTCGGCTTGGGAGTAAAAATGCGAATGATCTCCATTCCGTGATCATTCAAGATCGCATTCAATCGATTCTCACCCTCGGTGGTCGCCTGACCGTAAAGAGTGGGGTTTGCGAGTTCTTCAGAGGAATACTTACCGAACTCGTCGCGCAGGATGGACCGTGCATAGGCGCGGATCCAATGGTACTTGAATCGATCCCCGTCTCCGGAGTCATTCAGCACCTTGTCCGCTTGCCCGGGCAGCAAGCGGTATTGAATCACCAAGTCATCGAACAGCAGATTCGAGCCGTCGTTGGCGCGCACTGTCAATTGCGGCACATGATTGCTGTCCACAAACTTGGAGCCCGCCATCACAAACTCCTGCGGAGTTTTGTCGAACAGAAAGATGTCCTGCAGGATGGGAATGAAGATCTTGAAGCCCGGAGTATTGATGACTTCGTTCTCTCCACTCAAGTAACTGACTTTGACAGCAACCTGATCAGCATCTACAGAAACGAATCCGAGCTTGCCGGAGATGCCCATTACCAATCCGAAGATCAGCGTAAAAGCGAGCAGTCCCCCCGCAAGGATTCCCGCAGCGGGAATTTTCTGGGAGTTCCCGCCCCGCGGCGGCCAGCCTTCAGGTACGGGTTTCACATCGTTCGTGGCCATAACATTTCTCCGTTCAAGCAAGTGGTTGGGCTCGGTGGGGAGCCCCGGTCGTGTATCAAGCGGACCCCTACCTTGACGGGTACGAGTCATTCAAACCAGAAGGGAGCAATGGCCCCTTTCCGCCGCTAGAGGGCGAAAAAGGCCCGATTCCCTTCCCTGTGCATTCCAAATTTGCTGCGCGCATCCCCCTACCTCGGGCTCACCGCCCGAAATGCGACTCGCCCTATTGACGCCCCCTGGCGAAGGCTCTCACAAGGCAGTGACTTTGCCCGCGTCCTTTGCAACCAGTTCATCGACCTTGCGGGCCAAGACAAAATCATTGACGGACAACCCGCCCACTGTGTGCGTCCACAGAACTAGCTCTACTTTGTTCCAACCTGTGATGTGAATGTCGGGGTGATGACCCTCTTCCTCGGCGAGCATTCCAACCCGATTGACGAAAGCCAGTGCGGCCCGGAAGTTGGGGCATTCGAATTGCCTGCGGAGTTTGGGGTAATCCAAATTCCATCCGGGCACCCATTCCCGATGGTGAGTTTCGGCAACGCCCAGCACGAAAGCAGAGCTACTGCCATCGCACGGCGCGCAACGCTCGGGCAATTGCTTGCTCATGATCGACTTTCTTTCGACGGGAAAATTGGTTTCATTGCGCGAACAAAAATGGAAGCGGGGCCCCTCCCACTTCGGAAAGTGCCCCGCCGGTTCTCATGCCTTGCGTGATTTCCGCAACGCATCGAAGACATTCATTCGACGACCCACGTATCAGCGGTGTAGATCAACGACTTCAAGTCGCCGCGCCCTTTGGTCTCGATAGCTGAGGCAACCTGCTTGTTGACCAGATCGTCGTAGCGCGGCGCGGAGACCGAACGCAGCAAGCCGATCGGAGTCGGCAAATCTGGATTTGAAGCTATTTGAGCCACAAGGAATGCCTGCGCGGGAGACGCCACGCCCGGATCCCAAACACCGGCCTCTTCGGCAGCGCATCGAACCAGCTCCAGGCCTTCAAATTTGAGGCCCTTATCGCTGTCGTCGCCGTAAATCATCCGCTCACCAGGTTGAAGGTCGATCGTTTGTTCGCCCCGGTTCTTCTTCAACGCAATGTTCTCGAAGGCCCCGTCATTGAAGATCACGCAGTTCTGCAGGATCTCAATGAACGAAGTCCCCTTGTGCTCTGCGGCCTGGCGCAGGGTCTTCGACATGTGCTTGATGTCTGTGTCCATCGTGCGCGCAACGAACGTCGCACCGGCACCCAGGGCCAGACTCAAAGTATTGAAGGGATTGTCCACCGAGCCGTTGGGCGTGGACTTGGAACGGGATCCAAGCGGCGATGTCGGTGAATATTGACCTTTAGTAAGCCCGTAGATCTCGTTGTTGAAGAGCAACACATTGATGTCCACGTTGCGTCGCAACAGGTGGATCAAGTGATTGCCTCCGATCGAAAGCCCGTCACCGTCACCCGTGGCCAACCAAACCGAAAGCTCCGGATTGGCTGTCTTGATTCCGGTTGCGAAGGCCGGTGCACGACCGTGAATGGTGTGGAAACCGTACGTTCCGAGGTAGTAAGGGAAGCGACTCGAGCAGCCGATTCCTGAAACCACCATGAACTGCTCCTTGGGCACACCCAAGTCGGCCATAACCGAGTAAGCGGTGTTCAAAATGGCGTAGTCCCCGCAACCGGGGCACCAGCGCACATCTTGATCGGACTTCATGTCCTTTTTCGTGAGCGTAGC
>JAJDES010000537.1 GCA_029259675.1 Planctomycetota bacterium | reverse complement strand
GACGGTTTTGCGACGGGTGCACGGCCGATGGTGAAGCAGGAGGGCAAGACGAAAGTTGCAAGCAACCCGATCATTGAGGTGATGGAAACTTGCGCGACGGTGGAGCAGGCGATCGCATACTTGGAGACTGTCGATCTACGCCCTTTGTTGACGAACGCGATGCTGTTTTTCGCGGATGCGACGGGCGATTCGGTAATCGTTGAAGGTGACGAATTCCTGCGCAAAAAGGGCGACTACCAAGCCGTCACGAATTTCTATCAGTCCGCGCAGGATGACGATTTGGCCCAGTGTCCGCGTTACGCAGCCGCCGTGCGAGTGCTCGATGCGCGAGAGGAAGTCTCTGTGGATCTCTGCACGGAAGCCTTATCCGTCGCGGCGCAGAGGGGGCGACGCGTGGCGACTCTCTACTCGAATGTGTTCGACCTGCAGAAGCGTACGGCGCGGGTGTACCTCTTTCACGACTATGGAACTTCGATCGAACTCAACCTCCAAGAAGAGTTGTCCAAGGGCGCTCGAACGCTGAAGTTACCCGAGCTCTTTCCGCACAATGAGGCCTGGCAGGAGTTCGTTGCACTTCAGAAACAGAGCGTTTTAGAGCGCATCGAGAAGCGGCGCGGGCCGGAGCTGAAAGATAATGTTCTTGAGGCCTATGCAGGTGACTACGACATCAAGTTTCTCGGAGTCGTCTACCGCGTTGTGATTCGGCGCGACAAAACGGATTTGATTGCTCGCTGCCCTGAAATATTTACGGAGACGCAGGGTGAACTCCGTTTGCACTCGGCGACCGAGGAAGAGTTCTTTGCGATCGGCGAGGGTGGAGAGGTAGATGTTCGCTTCACGCGCGACGATAAAGGAGCGACCACCGAATTTACGCTCCGAGCCTCCGGCCTAGAGCTGACTGGCACGCGCACACATACAGAGTCAGGCTCGGCTCCTAACCTTAACCGGCAACTAGTGCCGCACAAGCTAAGCTACCGATGCAGCGATACAGAGTCAGGCTCGACTCCAAACCTCAACAGGTCAGAAGTGCCGCACAAGCTTGCTAGCGGACATCGTTCGAGGGTCTAGCATTGAGAACCCCGATCACGCGAACCGATTCGCGGCAGCTGCATGCCAAGCTTTGGTCCGTTGCTTTTGAATCTGCCACTCCCGATCCATTCGGAGTTAGAGCGGTACCAACCAACGGTTGAACTTTCGATGGGAGCCTGACTCTGTATTGCCCACTTGTCGCTGCGCACATTCCCGGAGCGCCGGTTGGAATGCTGCCGAATCCGACGACTTTTGCATCCGAGGATGGGACTCGCACGCTTTATGTGGATCCGACAGATCTCTACGGGCGAGGGCCGGCCAATTGTGAATACCGCGTGCGCGGTGAGTTGAAGTGGAAACGGCAACTCTCCGTCACGCTTACGGATGTCGCGATTGCCAAAGACGGATCCATCATCGGGTATGGGGTATCCGAGGCGCCTGGAACGAATATGGGAAACTTGAATGTGCTTGTGCTGGATCCGGGAGGGAAGCTGCGCAACCGCTTGACGGTTGAACGTAAGCACAGTCTCGCTCTTCACACGCCACCCGTTCCAACGCCGAAGGGGTTCTTTATTGATGAGGCGCGCAATCGCGCTGTATTGAGAGCGACTGACTTTGATGGGAATCAGCGCGTCGAGCATTTCTGGGCGTTCGATATGTTGAGTGGAAAGAGGACTAGTGTGCTCGTTCCGGAAAAACGCCTGGACAATACTGATGGGCGAAGGCTGCACATGATGGCAGCGTGCGCTGTCCCCGGAACAGAGCTCACGTTAGTCCACTACCGGAGCTCTCCCTCATTTCTTGGAGCAAGAGGCGGGCTTATAACTCTTATCGACGATTCCGGTGAACCCGTTTGGATTCTGGATCGGCCCGGTGACTATTCCATTCCATCGGACGAAGAGGCACAGCGCCTGTTGGACGAGCAAATTCGAGAGATCGGCGTGACCCGTTCTACCGGCAGGGGCGCCTTTGACGTCTGGTTTGTCAAGTCGAATGAGCGAGTTGCGTATCGGGTCGAATTGGCCGATACGCTTTCGGGTTGGAACGTAGTCGAAACCGGCCGCCGGCCCTTTGCGCCTGCGGCCAAACCGCAACCTGCAGAACGGGAGTTTGAACCGATTTATCTGCGCGAGATCGCTACGGTCAAACTGCAGAACGAATCGAGCGAGCCCTCGGCAATACGCGACATCTTGAAGTTCGGCTTTGAGTTGGACGGAACCCTTAGGTTCATAAGGTGGGAAGAGGGCGGTGGCTACTCGGCGGTTTGGGTGACTCCCCAAGGGGGCATCTTGCGGGAAGTGCCGATTTCTGGGCTGAATGCGCAATCAAGCGGTTTTTCATCGTGGCTATTCCCCGAGCACGGCCCCTGGCGCCGCTTTTTTGAGGACTACGAAAATGAAGGCGAGATGCAGGTTTGGGCAATTCATGCGCGTGAAGGCAGGGCGGAATTGATTGCGGAGGCTTGGTGCCCCGGTTGTCCCTTCTCGGCGCCAATCAATGCAACTCCATCCGGTGGCTACGTGGCGCTCGGAACGCACACCCCGGGCATCAACAGCGGCCCGTCGTTGCGGAGTTTCGATGCCAGCTTCAATTTGCAGTGGGAAAACGCCAAGGGTTTCAATGGCGGTGACCACAAGGATCCCAGCACACTCTTTGCCCCGGAAGACCTGTGTGTGCTTGCAGATGGAAGAATTGCCGTTGTTGATAATATTCGAAACCTCATTCAGATCTTTCAAGCGGATGGCTCCTTTAGCCATTCCTTTGATCTAGCTGAAGTCATGGGGCAAGAGCCGAATTATCCGTCGGAGTTGTCCCGCGATCTTGATGCGGGCTTGCTACTTGAAGACTTTGACGACAGGCCCGCGTATTGGCGATTCGGTGTTGATGGGACTTTGCGAGGAAGCTTTTTGCCCAAACATCCAAGGGATGTGAAGTTCAACCAAGTTAGCATTGCACCCAATGGTCAAATTTGGGCTTCTGACGGGCAGCTACTCTTTGCATTGGCGGACGATGGCTCCGTCGAGTCCAGACTCGGCCCGGCAATTGAGAATGATTCCCTACAAGATGTTGGTGCCGTGGGCGTGGACCAGATGGGCCGCATTCACATTCAAGATGAACGCAGCGGTGCCATTCATGTATTCAATCGAGCAGGTGAAAAGCTACGCGTACTACCGGCAGCCCCCAGGGTTGACGAATACGCTGACCCCACAACAACGCAGCTTTTGTTCGGGCCCGATGGTGTCGTCTACATCGGAGAGGAGTGGGGCGATCTTCCGTACGTGAAACTTGATGAAGCGGGCAACAAAGCGGGGCAAGTCGATTTGGGGGCCAATCCGGTTACCTTCGTTCCCGGAACGCAAATGCGTTGGGGCTGGAAAGACGGATTGGTGCTGGTCGACGGCTCCGGGACAATCATCAAGGCCATTCAGCGCAGGCCTGGAGACCGGCACTGGATGTTGAGTGGGTCCCCGCCCGCTGTTGCATCCGATGGACGCGTTGCCGTGCTGACAGGTGGTTTGGCACTATTCAGCGCTGCTGGCGAGCCTTTGAAGAGATTTGAATTCCCCATCTTCTGGGGTGATGAACTGTCATTTTCCGGGCAATGGGCGGTCGTTGAGAATTACTTGATTGACGTCGAAGCAGGCAGAGTGAAACGACTCGAAGGCGACGGCTTCGAGCACCTCTTGATCATTTCTCCCGCGGGCGACGAGCTCTGGTCGATCGACCCGTACGAGCTAACCCTGCGCCGCTTTGAACTGCCGTAGATACACGTACAGAGTCAGGCTCGACTCCAAACCTCAACAGGTCAGAAGTACCGCACAAGCTTGCTAGCGGACATCGTTCGAGGGTCTAGCCTTGAGAACTCCGATCACGCGAACCGAGTCGCGGCAGCTGCATGCCAAGCTTTGTTCCGTTGCTTTTGAATCTGCCACTCCCGATTCATTCGGAGTTAGAGCGGTACCAACCAACGGTTGAACTTACGATGGGAGCCTGACTCTGTATTACTGACTCTGTATTACTAGGGCAGTCGAATTTCGACGAGGTCAAGCATGGCTCGAGATGAATCGTTGCCGAAACCGAGTAAGGCTCGACTGCGAACTCTATCGACCAAACCAAAGCCGGACGCACGCGTAGGCACAGAGTTCGGCTCTGTGAAGACGGACACAGGTGCACCAGGAGTCCTAGTTTCGACGACGTAGAGTCCGGGCAGGGCATTGCGGCCGTCGCCCGTTCCTCCCCAAATGAGGAGTCGGCCGGTTTCCTCGTCGAAGCTGAATGCTGGATTGCGTCGACCGGGAATACTTGAGACTTGGTAGGCGGCCAATTGCGTCCACTTCGGTGTCAAAGACTCGAAGTCCAGGGACCAGAGATCGCTAACGGTAACCATGCCTGGCGCAGCGCCGGCCTCCGGTATCACCTGTCCCCCGCAGACGAGCAGGACTCCAGCTGACTGATCGTGAGCGAAGGCAAAACCGAATCGAGCACCCGGCCCTTCGTCGCCGTTCAGCTGTTGCCAGTTCACCTTCGCGCCCTCAACTCGACCAATCCACGTGTCGCCAAGACCGCCGGCTCCACCGACGCCTCCAAAGACGACGAGCGTCTGGCCGTTTGCGCTTGCAGCAAAACCGTGAAGCATTCGAGCCGGCGGAGCATTGACCTGCTCGACGGAAGTCATGTGGACAGCTTCTTCAGTGAGTTCCGCGCGCCAAAGATCGCCAATAGCGCTTTGGCCCTCCACATAGCCTCCGCTCAAATAGACGAAACTCGGATGATCTTCCGTGCCTCGAACGACGGCTGACCTGCGCGCGCCACCAGGCTTGAAGGAATCTTCGATCACGTTCAGCTCGCTCCACTTCGTCGTCTCGAGATCGAGAGCCCAGGCATCGCCCAGCGGTGAGCCATAGGGTGCGTAGCCCGAACCTGCGAGCATCACCGCACGCGGTCGGTCGGGGTCGACGAAGAAGGTGGCATGCTCTCGAGCGGAAGGTCCCTCTTCGGATTCCCAAGTGATGTGATCGCCGAACGACAATTCGAAAGTCCCGTTTTCGCTCGCCTCGGGAATCCCGCAGATAACGAAGAATAGAGCTAGTGTCGTGTGGCGCATCATCGAGGTTCGGTTGAGGGAAATGGGGCTAGGTGCCGGTACTAGTACCGGAATATCAGGTAACCCTGAACCCTGAATTTGGACTCAAACACAACACTGACTGAGTAGATACGGAACCGCTTTCTCCGCCGCCACTTCGGCTCACCCGTGGCGCCGTCTTAAGGGATCGAGCGGCGGCGCCGCTACTTCGTCTCGATATGCTGAGCTTTGGCTAGCAAAGTCTGGAGACCCCCTCCTCGAGGACCGGATGTTTCCGTCTGCAAGCGTGAGGACTGGGGTGCTAGCGCAGTGGAACGTCGAGCCATTCAATTAGTGTTCCCGGCCCGGGGGGTGGGGAGCTGGCGGAGGGGAACCCGGTTGCGTATCTTTACGCGCAGGAGACCATTTAATGACATCGGACACATCACAGGGCGACGCCAAGGTAGCCGTGATCATGGGCAGCAAGAGCGACTGGGGCACCATGCAGGAAGCTGTGCGGATGCTTGAGGCGCTTGAGATCCCGCACGAGGCCAAGGTCGTCTCGGCGCACAGAACGCCCGATTTGCTTTTCGAGTATGTCGGAGCTGCTCGGTCGCGTGGGATTCAGGTGATCATTGCCGGAGCTGGAGGAGCTGCGCACTTGCCGGGCATGGCCGCCGCTAAAACGAGCCTGCCGGTGCTGGGCGTTCCCGTTCAATCCCGTGCGCTGCAAGGGCTGGATTCGCTGCTGTCCATCGTTCAGATGCCCAAGGGCATCGCGGTTGGAACCCTTGCGATTGGTGAAGCGGGAGCCGCAAACGCAGCCGTTCTCGCCGCCTCCATTCTCGCGCTATCCGATCCGGACCTGCGCGACCGCCTCGATGCTATGCGCTCGAGGCAGACCGACGCCAGCCTGGAGCAAACGCTATGACCCGAGTGCCTCCCGGAGGTGTCATCGGAATTCTGGGCGGGGGACAACTCGCGCGGATGATGGCGCTCGAAGCGCATCGAATGGGGTATCGGGTCGCCGTGCTTGGTGCAGATGAAAACGGGTCCGCCGGGCAGGTTTGCGATCTCTTCTTTAAGGGCGAGCTCGACGACCTGGACGCTGCACGCAAGCTCGCTCACGCCAGCGACGTCCTAACGCTCGACACCGAACACGTTCCCAGTGAGTTGCTCGCGGAACTCGAATCGATCACACCCGTGCGCCCCTCGGCGAATGTCCTGGGAATCGTTCAGGATCGCCTTGCACAGCGCCGTTTTCTGGCGCTTCACAAAGTTCCCCAGGTCTTGAATGCAGAGGTTTCCGATCTCGAATCGCTGCAAGCCGCGGGTGACCGGGTTGGCTATCCCTGCATACTGAAGACGCGCCGATCGGGCTATGACGGGAAAGGACAGGCGCGAGCCGAATGCGCCGAGGACTTGCAGTCCGCATGGAAGTCGATCGGAAACCAACCGGCCGTAGCCGAAGCCTTTGTCCCGTTCGAGAGGGAAGTTTCGGTGCTCCTGAGTCGCGACCTCGACGGCAAGCTTGTGTTTCACCCGATCGCGGAGAATGATCACCGGCATCATGTGTTGCACACAACGCGGGTGCCCGCGCGATTGCCCGCCGACTTGACGGCAAAGGCCGAGCAACTGGGCGCCGGCATCGCAGTAGCGATGGATTACGTTGGGATGATGGCGATCGAGCTCTTTGTGACTAAGAGCGGAGAGCTACTCGTCAACGAAATCGCGCCCCGAACTCACAACAGCGGTCACTATACGTTCGGAGCTTGCGCGACTTCGCAATTTGAACAGCACATACGCGCAATCTGCGGGCTTCCCCTTGGAGATTCCTCGCTGCTGCGACCGGTGGCGATGCTGAATTTGTTGGGAGATCTTTGGGCCAATGGGGAGCCCGACTGGACGCCCGTGCTCGCGTGTCCCGAGGCCAAGCTGCATCTCTACGGCAAGCAGGGCGCTCGCCCCGGCCGCAAGATGGGGCACATTCTTGTGCTGGGTGACGGAAGTCATGATTCCGCCGAGCATGCGGTGAAAGTCGCGCACGAATTGGAACGCGCAATGACCCCGGTGGTGCAAAGCAAGAGCTGAGTGGATTCGGAGCCGCGCTCCACTCCGCCATTTAAACTCACCAATGGCGCGGTTGCATGGAATCGACCCAAAGCGCGCTACTCCGTCTCGATCTGCAAAGTCTCGGGTTGCAAGGACTGGAGACCCTTACCTCAATAATCACAGAATTCCGTGCACTGGCGTGGGGACCGCGAAGCCGTGCAGCTTCATCAGCGTTCCTTGGAAGGGTGTTCCGGCGCGTGGAAGTGGCGGAGGGGAACGCGGTTGCGTATCTTTCCCCCGATGCAGCGAGAATCATTCTTGTCGGACGACTGCCCGCCGATGGGCATCTACGAGACGCTCTATGCCTTTCGGGACAGCTTCGGGCAGTTCATGGGCACGAAGGGTACCCATCCTTGGTCCCAGGGATTTCCGCTGACGACGCAGCTGGAGGGTGGTCCGCCGCTGCCGAGCAGTGTCGAGGTTAGTTGGGAGGACCGCTTCTATCCCAAGGCTTGGGGCCACCCGGCGCTGCGCGAAGCGGTAGCGGCGCATTACAACGATTTTTACGGCTCGAAGATCGCGCCGGAAAACGTAATGGTGTTTGCGGGCGGCCGACCTGGTATCTACGCGGTGCTCGAATTTCTAAAGCAGCATGTCGAGGTTCGAATCGGTTGCGCCGAGTGGCCGGCTTATCTCGATGTGATGACGCAGACGCACTCGAAGTGGCGAGTGGTGCCCTTCACCGAAGAGAATGGGTTCCATCCGCCCAACTCGGCCTACTTCGATCGCGAAGGCCTGAACGCCAAGACGCATTTGCTCCCGATCATTTCCAACCCGGGCAACCCGACGGGCCACACGCGCACGGGCGCCGAGTTGGAGGAGCTGATCGCGATGGCCGAGCAGCCGAAGAACGGCATTCTGCTGGACGAGGCCTACGAGTTCTTTCACCCGTCGCAGGGCGTTAGCGGGATTCGCTACGTTAAGGATCTAGACAACAGCAATGTGTTCTTGGCGGGAGCGTGCACCAAGGGGTTGCAGTGCCCGGGGATTCGCGTCGGGTGGATCGTCGCCAGCAGGAAGAACATCGAGACTCTTTCCAACTTCTCGAGCTTCGGCATGGGCGGCGTGAGCCACCCGTCGCAACTCTACGCAGTCGAGCTGCTCAAGCCCGAACGCGTTGCGTTGGCCCGGGAAGCAGTCGACCGGCACTACAGCATGCAACGCGCGCGCTATGGCGAGGCCTTCGAGAAGATGGGGCTCGCCGTCTACACTGGCGAGGGCGGCTTCTACCACTGGATGCGGCTGCCCGACGGACTGAGGGCGAGCGAGTTCAACCGGCGCCTGTTCAAGCGCGGCGCGGCCATCCTTGAGGGCATTGACTGCGACATGGGCCGGCCGCACGCGAAAGATCCGGAGTACGTGTCTCCCTACGACTCTTGGTTCCGCTTCTCATTCGGCCCGCTGCTGCCGGAAACCTTTGAGTCCGATGTCGCGCTCATGGCGCAGACGCTCAAGGAGTATCGGTCCGACGCCAGCTCGACTTTGTCGAAGTAAATAAAAGGATTCACCGGCGAGGAATACGGCGTCGAGGCATCTTTCTCCCGATTGAAATCATGCCGAAGGCCTCAGAGGGGGCCAATCGGAGGCTGCGGTGCTTCTGATTGCTTTGTCTCGCGAACAGGGTTCAGCGCGCGATTGGGGAGTCGTGGCTTGGTTTCGCTGGCGTGGGTGGGTGCGGCGAGTATTGTGCGCGGAAGCTTTCTCCTGTTTGGAATTCGCGAACCGTATTGCGTTCCGGAGAATCGGAGGGAAGTTGTCCTGACTCGGTACCTACCATGCACATGCATCCATTACTCCCGGCGCTCGTGGCGTCGATTTTTGTGGTCTTACTTGTGGGCGCGGTGGTTCGCCGATTTGGGCAACCGCATGTGATTGCTTACATCTTGGTCGGTGTGGTTTTGGGCCCGTCGGGGCTCGACCTTTTTGACGGGGATGCGGTCGCTCTGATCGGCGAATTCGGCGTGATCTTGCTGCTCTTCTTTGTCGGCATGGAGGTCAACTTAGCGCGGCTTGTTACGGGCTGGCGTGTCTCGGTCATCGGCACCGTGCTCCAGGTGCTGCTCAGCGTCGCTGCTGTGGCCGCAATCGGAGCGGGATTCGACTGGCCCTTGGGAAGGATCGTATTGCTGGGCTTTGCCATTAGCCTAAGCAGCACTGCGCTCGTGGTGACCATGTTGCGTCAGTGGCGCGAGATGGAAACGGAAGCGGGGCAAGAGGCGGTCGGGATCCTGTTGGTTCAGGATGTGTTGCTCGCGCCCATGTTGATTGTTGTCGGACTCTTGGGAGGCGAATCACCATCGGCCACGCTATTGACGACGCAGACGCTTGGGGGCATTGCGATCGTCATATTGGTTTCAACGCTCATACGAAAGAAAAGCATCCGACTACCGTTGGGCAAGCTGCTGCGCGGAGACCACGAATTGCAACTTTTCGTTGCCTTGCTAATTTGTTTTTCCTTCGCGTGGATCACCGGAGCCTGCGGGCTTTCCACGGCGCTTGGAGCATTCGTTGCCGGGCTCGTCGTGGCTTCGGCGAAGGAGACGGAATGGATTCACCGCAACCTAGAACCCTATCGAGTGCTCTTTGTTGCGGCCTTCTTTGCCTCGATCGGGATGCTCGTCAATCTGGGGTTCATGGCCGAACATTGGCTACCGATCCTGGCTCTGATTCTCGCTGCCTTTCTCACCAATACCGTCATCAACGCGGCGATTCTGCACACCCTCGGCCGCAGTTGGTGGACGAGTGTGTATGTGGGCGCGCTGCTGTCACAGATCGGCGAATTCAGTTTCATCCTGGCCGCTGTCGGTAAAGACATGGGGATCATGACGGAATACGGGTACCAGATGGTGCTCGGTGTGATTGTGGGAACGCTGATGTTGGGGCCCGCTTGGATTGCGATTCTGCGACCATTCCGCGGTCCGGGAGCTAGGGAGGGTGGAGTTCGAGCCGCTTCCAGCGGGTAGCACCTTCGACGAAGGCTCCGCTCTTGTGCTGCGCATTGCAGGAAAGCAATCGTTCTTGGCTCGCACATCCAAGTTTGCTGATTGCGCCGAGAATGGCCGGCTATAGCGTTCCCTCAGGTGGAGGGGATGAGTTCGTTGATTGGCAGGCGTGCTCAGAGCCGGGCGGAAGTTGTCCTGACTGCCGACCTTCCCTATCCTCAACCCTGCGCTATGAAGACTTTATCAATTGTTAGACCTGATGATTGGCACGTCCACGTGCGGGACGGTGATTTGCTGCAGTTGGCCGTGCCGCATACCGCGCGGCAATTTGGGCGGGCGATCATCATGCCCAACCTGAATCCGCCCGTAACCAGCGTTACTTCGGCGGCGGATTATCGTACTCGTATCGCCTCCGCTACTCCGGCGGGCTTGGACTTCCAACCATTGATGACGCTGTATCTCACGGAGGAGATGCAGGCGGAGGAAGTGGCGAAGGCGAAAGCCAGTGGCTTTGTTCACGCCGTGAAGTGGTATCCCGCGGGGGCAACGACGAATTCGCAGAAGGGCGTCCGGTCGATCGATCGGTGCTACCCCGTTTTGGCTGCGATGGAAGAGCACGCGTTGCCATTGTTGGTGCACGCCGAGACCACTGATTCCGCCGTAGACATTTTCGATCGAGAAGCTGTGTTCCTCGAAGCAACCATGGCGCCGCTACTCAAGCGCTTCCCTGGGCTGCGAGTCGTGGTCGAGCATTTGACGACAAGCCAGGCCGTCCAATTTCTTCGCGATGCCGCGCCGCATGTCGGTGGGACGATTACCGCGCACCACTTGACGCTCAATCGCAACGATGTGCTCGCCGGCGGGATTCGGCCGCACTTGTATTGTTTGCCGATCGTGAAGAGGGAAGCCCATCGGCTTGCCTTGATTGATGCGGCGACCAGCGGTGAGGCGCGTTTCTTCCTGGGGACGGACAGTGCCCCGCACCCGCGCCAGGCCAAGGAATCGGCCTGTGGCTGTGCCGGAATCTACACGGCGCATGCGGCCATTGAATTGTACGCCGAAGTCTTTGAACAGGCGGGAGCACTCGATCGCCTGGAAGCCTTTGCCAGTTTTCATGGCCCGGACTTTTACGGGCTGCCGCGGAACACGGAGCGCATCACTTTGGAAAAGCGCCCGTGGCAAGTACCGCAGTCGTGCAGTTTCGGAAGCGAGACCCTCGTTCCGTTCCGCAGCGGCGAAACCTTGAATTGGCGCTTGTCCGGAAACGATCCCGAAGCAGGATGTGATTGAGGATTCTTCGGACCGCCAAGCGAAGCGGTGATGAGGGTGCATGTGCGGAGGGCCGAATGAGCCCGAATGTCAGCTAGCGCCAACCGCCTCCCAAGGACTGGTATACATTGACGATGGCTTGCTTCTGTCGAACACGGGTCTCGATCAGTTCCATTTGGGCATCAAGGGCGTCGCGCCTGGTGAGCAAGACCTCCATGTAATCGGCTCGGGCAGATTGGAACAGCGTATTCGAAACGTCAATGGCTTGATTGAGGACTGCGACCTGTTGAAGCTCCAATGCGTAGCTTTGTTCCAGGTTGTCGATCATTGAAAGTTGATTGGCGACTTCGACGAATGCTCGCAATACTGTCTGTTCGTATTCGAGTGCTGCTTTCGATTGCTCTGCATCGGCCGAAAAGTATTCGGCTTTGAGGGCACGTCGATTGAAGAGC
>JAJDES010000536.1 GCA_029259675.1 Planctomycetota bacterium | reverse complement strand
CACCCTCTTCATCACCGGCCCTTAGATCACGGGCCCCTAGAAGTTCTTGCGCGGCCGGCGTCTGTTCTTGCCGCCCGTCGAACTCTGTTTCGGCAGCGGATTCTGTCTCTTGGCCTTGCTCGCCAGTCCGCTCGGCATTCCGTTCGGCAACCAAATCTGCGCCAAGGGGCAATTCTGAACTCCCCCCAGCCTGGGGATCCCCGTCGGGTCGTCCTGCATCTTCACTTGGACTCTGGAGTTCGAATGGTTCATGGCCGGCGGGACTCTGTGCGGAAGCGGTGCCCGATACACCTGTACGAAGGCGCTCGTCGATCGGATGCGAGGAGACGACGGGGTCACCGATGGGGACAGCGACCGCGACGGGAAGGAGCGCGGCAGCCTCTTCAACGGAGACGCCGGACTCTTCGCCCTCTCTTAGAGCGGCTGATACCGGCCCGAAGTCGCCCAGTTTCGCGGAAATTCCTTCTCGCCTCGGCACCCAAGCAACCCAACTCGTTAGTGCACAAGCAAATAGGCCGAGAATGACAGAAGCGATGGCGCCCGCAGTTCCACCCCCCACGAGCCCGGAAATGCTGGCTCCGATGCGACCACCGGCGCCCGCCGCGCCGCATACGAGCGCCAGGCCGAGGGTCAAACCCAATCCGGCCGTGAAGTACTTGAGCACGGGGCGCGCTCCGCTGGCGAAGAAGAAATAGCCCCCCAGCCCGGCCATGAACAGCCCGACAAAGAAGGCGGGAATCTCACCGAGGAACTCCAAAAGTCCCAGAGTCGCGGCGGTGGTGGGGTTGGGTTGCGTGGAGGGAGCGTCTCCGAACACGTACATGCCCACGGAAAAGGCGAAGAAGGAGCCCAGTACAAACAGGCCGATGCCGGCCAGGTCCTGAACGAAGCTCTTCGGTTTTTCGGTCTGTTCAGTCATCGCTATCTCCCAATCCCAGTGGTGTCCCGTGCATTTCTTCCCACTCTTCGATGGTCATCATGACCTCGCGTGCCTTGCTGCCCTTGTGCGCGCCCACGATGCCTGCGTCGGTCATCATGTCGATCAAGCGCGAGGCGCGCGTGTATCCGACGCCCAAGGCTCGTTGCAACAAGCTGGCTGAGCCGCGCCGCGATTTCAGAATCACGCGCACGGCCTCATCCCACATCTCATCTTTATCCGCTTCGGCTCCCGCAGTGGAACCCGCGGCGCGAGTACCGGTTGCCGTTTGAATCAGCTCTTGATTGAAGTTCGGCGCAGAGTCCTGACAGACAAAATCCACCAATGCCTGCAATTCGTGGTCTTCCACCAACGCGCCTTGCACGCGCTTGAGACTCGAGGCTTGGGGCGGCGTGTAGAGCATGTCGCCCTGGCCCAACAACTTCTCCGCGCCCATTTGATCGAGAATTACTCGGCTGTCGATCTTGCTCGCCACTTGGAAAGCAATACGCGTCGGCAAGTTGCCCTTGATCACGCCGGTAATCACATCCGTCGACGGCCGCTGGGTGGCCACGATTACGTGAATCCCAACGGCGCGCGACTTTTGCGCCAAGCGCGTAATGGCCTGCTCGGCTTCCTTCTTGGAAACCATCATCAAATCGGCCATCTCGTCGATAACCACCACGATGTAGGAAACGTGGCGCGGCGTGCGCTCTTCGCTCCACTCCTCGCCCATGCGCTCCCGCAGCTTGTCTTCGCCTAGGGCGTTGTAGGTCTTGATGTTCTTGACGCCTGCATTTTTGAAGAGGTCATAGCGCCCCTCCATCTTCTCCACCGCCCACAACAAGACCGCCGTGGCCTGCTTTGCATCCGTCACCACCGGCAACATCAGGTGCGGCACTTTCGAGAACATCATCAGCTCGACCATCTTGGGGTCGATCAGAATCAACTGCACATCGTGGGGCGAGCGCGTCAACAAGATGCTGGCCAGCACCGTGTTGATGCAAACCGACTTACCCGAACCCGTGGTGCCGGCAATCAAGAGGTGCGGCATGCGCGCCAAGTCGGCGACGATCGTGCCACCCTCGGTGTCCATGCCGAGGAACATCGGCAGGGACGCGAATTGTTTGTCGTAGGCCTTTTGGGTGATCAGCTGTGAGAGGCGCACGATGCGGCGTTCGCCCGCATTGGGAACTTCCACCCCGACCGTCGACTTGCCGGGAATGGGCGCGATGATGCGCACGCTCTTGGCCTTGAGCGCGGCGGCGATCTCCGAACTCAACGTCGTGATCTTGTTCATGCGCGTGCCCTGGGCCACTTCCAGCTCGAACAGCGTGACCGTCGGGCCGACCTTGGCGCCCACGACCTGTGCTTCCACGCGGAAGGAAGTCAGCGCGTGCTCCAAACGCGCTGCGGCGGCCTCGACCTTGTCGGCATCCTCTGTATTCGCAGCGCTCGGCGGTTCCAGAAGGCTGAGCGGCGGGAACTTCCAGGGGCCCGCGGGGGGCGTGGGCGGCTCGTAGCTCAAGCTCTCCTGGCCGCGAATGTTGGGAGGCGTGCGGGGCGCCACACTCTTGACCGGCTCCTTCTCGGGCTTGGGCTTGTCCTTTTTCTTGCCCTTGCCCTTTTTGTCCTTCTTGCCCTTCTTCTTGGCTGCGGCGGGCTCGGTCTCGTAGTCCTCGTCGCTCAACTCATCTTCATATTCCCCGTCGCCGTCGTCCTCTTCGTACTCCTCCTCTTCGGACTCCCCGTCCTCCAATTCATCCGCGGGGATGGGATTGCCGTCCTCATCGACATACTCCCAATCTTCCTCGTCGTACTCGTCATCCTCGTACTCCCCGTCCTCTTCCGTTTCCCCGTCAGCCTCTTCGGACTCATCCCATTCAACTAGGGCGTCGCCGAGATCCTCGAGCGCTTCTTCCTCATCTTCCAGTTCCAAAGTCGCCTGCTGAAGCTTGCTGCCCTTGGCTTTGGACTTGCGCTTCGACGCGGCCTTCGCTTTGGAGTTGGATTTGGCAGTCGCGGGGGTAAGTGTCCATTCGGGCTCCGACTCCCCAATCGGCCCCTTCAGGAATTCCCACAAGCCCGAAGCGGTGCGTCCGGCCCAGCCCCAGGTTGCCGCGGCCATGCTTTCGCCGCGCTTTTCGCGCCGTTCCGCAAACCAATCGAGCAGCGCGACGGAAACGTGATAGAAGGCCATCTCCGTGGCCAACATGAATGAGATCAAGGCCGCCAGGACGAGCAGGATCCACGTGCCCGGACCGCCAAACTTGGCCACCAACACGGATGTGCCGTCAACCTCCTTGGGGTTGACGCCAAGCAGCTGAAGGGCCAGCCATCCGCCGGGACCATAGGGCAGCTCGTTGTCCACGCGGTTGTTGCGCGGCACTCCGCCTACCGGGCCGATGCGGTAGCCGCTGGAATCGGGACCGGCCTGGCTATCCACATAGGGAATGTCACTAGAACCCTCGACCGGACCGCTCTCGCCGAATCCCAGTTGAAAAAGGAAAGCCGTCGACAGCAGGAAGCAAAGCCCGCCGAATAGGCGCAGGGTCGGCCACGCGACTTGCTTGCGGGCGACGAGCACCATGCCCCAGGCCAAGGCGAGAAAGACCAGGAAGTACCCACTCCAGCCGATGGCCATGTAGGCCCAAGTGGCCAGGTAGAAGCCTGCGCTGCCACCCCAATTGCGGCCGGTTGCCGCAGCTACGTCGGGAGGTGTGTAGTAACTCGTGAGCGAGACAAACAGCCACAGCGACAAGCCGATCAGGAGCAAGCCCTTGATCTCCTGCAGGCGATCTGCGGTGTCCTCCTCCAACTCGCGACCAAGCAAGAAACCCGATAGAGCCGCGCCTACGCGTCCCCACTGACTTGCAGGCTTGCGCTGCCGCTTTCCCTTGCTTTTGCGCCGCGCCATGCTTGAGTTTGTCGCCCCAGTCTCTTTTCGCGGTTGTGAGTTCGCCCCGACCGAAGTCGGTTGCGCAGCCCAAGAAAGTTTCCGTCTCGGGCGCCGGACCTATCCGCGAGAAACAGTCGGCCCGGGCTTCCCCGAACTCCCCGGACACCAAGCGAAGCGATCAGCTGCGGGAGCTGG
>JAJDES010000535.1 GCA_029259675.1 Planctomycetota bacterium | reverse complement strand
GGAGGGGACGGCCAACTCAGTCGATAGCCGGCGCAAATCGGCGGAAACCTCACTGAGGCAACCGCGCCGTTGGGCCAAGGAGAAAAACGCCTCGGCGTAGCGCTTCGCTACCGGGTCAGCTAGCCGCTTGCTCACGCGCCGGCCCCTTCCTGACTACCCACCAATTCGGTGACCAGCCTGCGATTGTCTTCGCTATCCACGCTGCGCTTGAGAACCTGTCCGGCTGCCGAGAGAGACAAATTGACGACTTCGGACCGAATGGCCGAAAGTGCCTTGTCCTGCTCGGCCCGAATAGCCTCGCGCGCGGTGTCCAGCATGCCCGCGGCTTCCGTTTTGGCCGCCTCGACGATTTCGCGCTCGCGCACCTCGGCACGCTCGCGCGCAGCCGCCATCAGCTGCGCCGCTTCACTGCGGGCCTCGCCCAACTTGACCTCCACCTCGGCCCGTGCGGCCTCAGCTTCGGCACTCGCCTTTTCGGCCGCGGTGATGGCGCGCGAAGCGGCATCATCGCGTTCGACTAGAGCAGACGTCACCGGCCCCATCACGACGATCCAGATAAAGGGCACGGATAGGGCGAAGACGATGATCGTCCACAAACCGGCTCCACCGCCTGAAAGTGACAGGGGATCGAATCCCCCGCCTCCTTCACTTGCGGAGGCCACGCTCATGGCGGCACTCAATAGAAGCTGCATGTCGAGTTCCTAGCTGCGGCTGATAATTGAAAACGGAGTGGAAGCTCCCGTTCCCGACGCCCCTTTGGCATCGGGCACCACTGGGGCATCGGGACGCGCGGAACTTCCGACGCCACTAGCCGATGGCGATCAAAAGCGTGACCACGACGGCGAACAGCGACACACCCTCGATGAGGGCGGCCAAGATGATCGAACCACCGCGGATGTCGGAGGCGGCTTCGGGCTGGCGTGCGATGCCCTCGTTAGCGGAAGCGCCAATGCGGCCGATGCCCAGGCCGGCGCCAACGGCAGCGATGCCAGCACCGATGCTTGCACCCAACTTGCCCAATTCCATTGCTGCGCCAGCGGCGTCTTCGACGGGAATGTTCATGTCTCGCGTGTCTCTTGTTCGCGGCCAGTGGCCGCGGGGGTTTCAGAAGGGTTGAGCCCGCTTGGGTTCCTTAGAACTTGCGGCGGGTTTTTCGTGTCGTTCGAGTAACGGAGCCCCGAGAGCTTAGTGCTCGGGGTGGACGGATGCGTTCACAAACATGATGGAAAGCATCGTGAAGATGTAGGCCTGCAACATCGCCACGAAACTTTCGATGATCATGATGAAAACAGCGAAGCCGACGGCCACGGGGACGGAACCCCAGCCACCGGCCGGGCCCCATAGTTCGGCAAAGAAGAAGATCAGTCCCATGAAGGAAAGGACCACCATGTGGCCTCCGCTCATGTTCGCGAAAAGACGAATCATGAGTGCAAAGGGCTTGACCAGGAGTCCGACGACTTCGACCACAAACATGAGCGGCCAGAGCGCCAGGGGCACGTGCGGAACCAAGTTCTTCCAGAAGGCCACCGGCCCCTGCACCACCATGCCGCAAATCAACATGGCGAGCAGCGTGGTCACGGCCAGCGCGGCGGTGACAAAGATGCTTGCGGTCGGCGTTGCTGAAAAGGGCACCAAGCCCATCACGTTCATGAAGAACAGGAAGAAGAACAGGCTGAGAAAATACGGCAGGAACTTGCGGCCGAAGTCCTTGCCCATGATCGGGTAGACCATGTCGTCGCGCACCCAGAGAGCGAAGCCTGCGAAGAGCTTGCTGATCGGGTCGCCTTTGCCCGTGCGCAGGTAGCCGGGCACTCCGCTGAAGAAAATCAAGCAGAGCAGGACGGACGCGATTTGGAAGACTTGCAGGTTGAAGACACCGGTGAACGGGGCTTCCCCTTCGGGGCGCGGAAGGCTGAATGCGGCCAGCGCCTGGGGCAAGGGAACCTTGACCAACAGCTCATTGGCGCCATCGGCTCCGTGGGTGATCAACGGCTCCGGAACGAGGTGCATGTACAGCGTCTCGAACGGTGTTTTGCCCTCGTGATGCGCGATATGCGTCGAACCGAACCAGCAGGCGGCAACGACGACAGCAATACCCAGAATGCCGCGCGGTGAGAAGAGGAGCTCGAGTAGCGTTCGCATTCGATCTAGACCCTTGCTTGATCGGGGAGGACGACTTGTTCGGAATGCATAGGGTTTGCCTCTTTCGCGCCTGAGCGCTTGCTACTGCGTTCGAGCATCGCGCGCAGGGTACCGAGCGCGAGCACAATCACAGCGGCCGAGGCAAAACCGACGAGAAAACTGCGCCAATCGGCACGGGCGCCGACGGCTTCGATGTATCGCAGGCTGAGAGCCCCGATCAGGAGCGCCACCAACTTGAACAAGAAGGGCACCACCATCGCCAACATCAGCTGCTTGGGCTGAGTGCGCAAAATGTGCTTCTGCCAAAACACGCCCAACAGGCTCAGCGCTGAGCCCAGCAGAAATCCCGCCATGGCACCGGCGCCCAAGCTTCCACCGAGCTGCCAACTCACCAAGGCGGCGAGGGCGACACTGAGCAAAGTGCCGATGGTGGTGATGAGGGACATGTCAGTGGTGATCTGGAATTGAACTCTGCTGCTGGCGCACACCGCAGGAATTGCCGGCGGAAGGCGGTCGGGCTGCTGAGCTCTACTTTTTGCTGGTTGTGGAGGCTCGCCCTCCACGGGGCGCTGGCACTTTTTTGATCAGGGAAATTGTCGCACCGAGACCACCGAGGAGAACTCCGGCCACCATGAGCCAGGGCTTCGTCCCCCACTTGCCGTCTAACCAGTAGCCGCCGAGGGCGAACACACACAACGTCAATGCGAAGCTCAAACCCAAACCCGCGTAGCTAAAGTCCGTCACCCGCTCGCTCTGCTTGGGCCCGGAGGATTCCGACCCGGATGGGTCCGAACTGCCGGAGGGGTGATTGCCTTGTGGGTTCACTCTGCTTGACTTACACGTTTTGACTTACACGTTGTGTGATCCGCGAGGATCGTTGGCCACTCTCGTGGGAATCACGCTCCGCACGCCTGAAGCAAAAGAAGCCTCAGCTACCTTATGCCGCAGCGCAAGTCGCCCATGAAGGAGCCAAATACGGGTAGCGGTGAAGGAAACCGATGACTTCCTCGCCAACTCCGAGAGTTCGGCGCGAAGTGATCATTCCGATGAGCGGTCTCGGAGCTGCTTGCCAAAGGTCACCGGAAAGCTTTTGCGAGCCCCCCGATGGCGTTTCGGCCAAACACTCTAGATGCCGCGAGGTCGCCGTCAAGTCGCGGAAGTGGAAAAGAATCGACTTTGCGCAGGATCTTCGCCGGAAGGGTCGCGGGCCCTGCCGCTGCGACCCCGCAGGCGGGTTCGACAAGGCGGGCCACAAACGGCTCCTCGTCGCGGGCGGGAAGCGGGACCCCGATTCACCAGGGGCACCACTTGTGCGACTCGGGCCGCTAAACTGTGCGGCTTATTTCTGCCCGGCGAGTATCAACGAATGCCACTCGCCGTGCCCTGGAGCGGTGCTGACCGCTTTGGGTCCATCACTCACAACCGATACTCAGTTTCAATGGCCGTCGAACGCTCACTCATCCTTCTCAAGCCCGACTCCGTCCAACGCGGCCTGGTTGGGCGCCTCCTGGGCCGCTTCGAGGACAAGGGCCTCAAGTTGATCGGGCTCAAGCTGCGCCAGTTTCCCCTGGAGACCATCCGCGCGCACTATGCCGTTCACAAGGAGCGCCCCTTCTACGACAACCTGGTCA
>JAJDES010000534.1 GCA_029259675.1 Planctomycetota bacterium | reverse complement strand
CACTTTCGGCGGTCCTTGCGCATTGGGCCGTCCGCGGCCCTCGCCGGTATGCAAGGGCCGGAGCCGGGTGAAAGCTGGCAACTGCGCCCGAGTTCGCTCGACTCGATGATCCCCCCAACCTCCCCACGTATGCGCTGCATCGCTCTTCAATTCTGCGCGCTTCTGCTGGTCGCTAACTTCCCCGGTGCAACGGGAGGGAAACCCGGCAACATTCTGATTTTGCTCGCCGATGACATCGGGGTTGAGGCCTTGCACTGCACGGGCGTGGGGCGAGATTCCGCACACACTCCGGTGCTCGACAAGTTGGCGAGCGAAGGCGTGGTCTTTGCGAACGCGTGGAGCGCGCCCCTGTGTGGGCCCACACGGGCTTGCATCCAAACGGGCCGACACGCCTTTCGAACGGGAATCGGCAGCAACCTGACCTTGGAGGGCATGGGATTGCCCCTGAGCGAAGTGATCTTGCCCGAGATGCTCGATGTCGGGACCAAAAATTTCTATGCCCATGCCGCCTTCGGCAAGTGGCACTTGGCCAACGGTCAAGTTGGCGGCATCCAAGGTCCGAATCTGGCCGGCTACGGATTCTACTCCGGCTTCATGAACAGCACGGCCTACGCCGAGGACTACTTTAGTTGGACCGAAGTTACCAACGGTGTGGAGTCATCCCGATCGGGCTACTTGAGCGAATCGACTGCAGACCTAGCCAGTCAATGGATCGCGGCCCAAAACAGGCCTTGGATGTGCTATGTCGCTTTTCACGCTGCCCACGCGCCCCTGCATGTGCCACCGCCCGAATTGACAACGCAAATCGCGCCGCACTTTCCGCCAACGAACTTTGAGGAGCGCAGAGCGTTCTTCAAGTTGATGGTGGAGGCCATGGATACTTCGATCGGCCAGCTACTGGATTCGCTCGGCGACGACATCGAAAACACGACGATCATCTTCATGGGCGACAACGGCACCGCCAACGGTTGGATCTCCGATTTGTACGGGGGAAATCAAAGCAAGAGCACGCTGTTTCAGGGTGGTGTGAACGTTCCGCTGATTGTGCGCGGACCCAACGTTGCTCAGCCCGGATCGCGCAGCCGGGCGTTGGTACATGCGGTAGACATTTTTGCCACGGTGGCGGAGCTGGCAGGCGTGGACCTGGAGCGCGCTCTGCCCGACGTGACCTTGGATTCCATTAGCTTGATTCCCTACTTGGAGGCCCCGGCCTCCGCCTCCAAGCGCAATGCTGTCTTTTGCGAGCGTTTCAAACCGAATGGGGCTGTCGAGCTAATCGTCGATCGCAAGGCCGTTCGCAATCGGCGCTACAAGTTGATGGACTTGGACGGGGCCAGGCAGTTTTTTGACCTCTACTTGGATCCCTTCGAGAAGGTGAATTTGCTGCGCGTAGGACTGACGCCCGCGGAGCAGTTGCAGTACAGCCAACTCGAATTCGAACTGGATCACGTCGCCGCTGCCGGCGAGCCCTACCTGCCGAGTTTGCCGGATCCCTATCAGCCCTAGGCTGCGCCGCACCCGCGGTTCAAACGCTCGGTCATTGCGCTCGCGGCTTGAGCTATTTTTTTTGCGCTCTGTATGTGGCGTACGCCGCTTGGCGCCTTTATTTAGCAAGCCGTGCCAGGCGGGCCGTGTTTAGGGCAACGCGAAGCGCAAGTTGCTGACTCTGGACGCTTCGATTTCGACTTGGACGGGCTCGGGCAAAAATCCTGTGCCAAACATCCTCGTCAATTCAACCCTCCAAATGCCGGGAGCTAGTCCGGTCAATTCCAGGTGTCCATCGGCTCGGGCGGGGGCGCTGATGGCACGTTCTTGCGCAGCCTTTCCCAGTTGAGTCGCGGACAATTGAAGACCGGACGGAATGGGGCCGCTGGAATCAAGTTGCACTTCCAATTTGCCGGCGGCCTCAACGGGAATATCGATTCGCAATGGCGCGGCTCCGGGCGCCAATTGAAAGGCCGCGCTGCGTGTTGACTGAACCCAAGGACCATCCACATTCAATACGAGATTGATCAAAGGCGTGACCCCCAGCAATTCAAAGCGTCCGTCCAAATCCGTTTTGAATTGATCGGGGCCGAGCACGCTGGTCCGGATCGGCTCGGTTCCAATGATCTCTCGCAACCCATGGTTCCTACTCTCCTGGCCGACGCGTTCAATGCGAACGTACGCTCCGGCAACGGCGTGCCCATCCGCGTCGCGCACATGGCCAAAGACGCTCAAGCGCTCCAGCGACAATTCCGTTTCCAAATCGACGTCGCCGATTTCAAAATCAAAGTGGGAGGGTAGAGCGCGACCCGAATGCGACACCGCAAGGGTGTATCGACCGGGTGTGACCCCTTGCATTCGGAATTGACCGGAGCTGTCGCTCACGCAGTTGGGGGCCTCCGTCGGCAAGAATGAATTTTCGGCCTCGAGCGCCTCATCGCTGTCTTCGAACAGTTTTAGCTTGGCGCCCTGCAGGGGCTTGCCGGCCTCAAGCACTCGGCCCCCGAAGGAAACTTGAAAGGGCACGATGATTTCGAGCTGCTGCTCAACGCGCTCGCCCAAATTCGTGCGCAACCAGCCGTCCGGACCCATGGTCGGGTTGAGTGCCATTAACTCGGCTTGCGTGGTGGCGTTTTCGCTAAACGGAGCTAGTTGAAATTCACCGGCTTGCAGGTGTTCAAACTCGATGACTCCCATTTCGTTGCTGATGCGTGTGATGCTTGGTCTTGGGCCCAAGCGCAGGTCCCTTGCGGCAGGTCGCCCCGAAATTTGCCAGGTGGCGGCGCTGCCGTCGGTGTGCTTGATTTGCACTCTCAAGCTAGCTCCGCGTTGCAATTGGAAGCTCTCAACGTTCAGCAATGGGTTTTCGCCTTTGACCACCACACTGCGAAAATCGGATGTTGCGAAGTCAGGGTGTTCGACCCACAGCTGTAGGGGCACCTGTGTCGGCGCTATATGCAAGGCCGTTCCGTCCCCATCGGTCGTGGTCACACGGGTCTCGGCCGAAGCGGAATGGCTGCCGACGGATAGTCGCCTGTCATCTCCGGGTAGGGGATCCAAGTAAACGCGCGCGCCCGCGACGGGCAAATTGCTGTCCGAAGCGCGCACACTCACCATCAAATTCCACAGGGGATGCATCGAAAGCGTCCCCAAGTTCTCGCTCGTCCCGGCAACGGCTCGACCTGTGAATTCCAAGCGGGCCAGGCCGAAGCCCTGCTTCTCTAGGTACAGCACCGCGCCGGTAGCACCTTGCACAAAGGGCAGCCGCGGAATCGAGATTCCTTGGCGCGCATTCCATTCCCACTCTGCGCCGTGGAGCGTCGCTTCGATCCGTTCCCCGGAGGGGCCGCCCAACTCTATTCGCAAGCTGTCGGGTTGAATGGGATTCTGATCGACGGCGTCGATAACTTGCAAGCTGACGGAGGCGGGCGGGTAGAGGGGGAAGCTCCAGTTTGGTTCGGCAGTGGAAAGGGCTCGAGCGTCGCTTAGCCAGATGGAGGGCGCGCATTCCGCGCGGCGCGCTCGGACCCACACGCGCTTCTCGCTAGGCAAGTCGTCAAACGTGAACTCGCCCTCGGCATTGCAAGGTGAGCGGCGAGCGATGATTGGGTTGGCAAAGGGGCCGCCCATCAAGTCTCGGTCCCAAGCGAGGATGACTTCCACTTGTTCGAAGTCCAAAAAGGGTGTGGGTGGCAGCTTTCCTCGCGTCTGCACACCCTTTTTCAATTCAATGCGAATGCTTACAGGTTCGTCGCCGGCAGCGGGTGCCCGCCCGAGCCAATGGCCGGGTGCAAAGCCGGGTGCCTCCACACGCAGGGCTACCCTACCGGGCGGAACTTGGTTCCAATCAAAACAACCATCGGATCCGGCTGTTGTGCGTTGGCTTTCAAACCCAGTGGTTAGAGCGGTGAAGTGCTGACCTTGCAGTCCGCCGTCGAGCACCAGCTCAGCTGCCGAGACCGCCCGTCCGGCTGAATCGACGACGCATCCGCGCAGGCGTGCGGCGGGCGCCAGTCGAATGTCGTTCTGTTCCAAAGTCCGACCCTGTTCGAAGCGCAGATCGGCTTTGGTTTGGGTCACAAAGCCCTCGAGTTCCACGCGCAGCGTCCAGCTCCTGTGGCTCAGCGGTACACGCCATTCAAAGCGCCCCTCGGAATCGCTAACTGTTCGAAGGGTCTGCTGCGTGCAACTCAACTTCAGTCGCGCCCCGGCCAAGGGCCTGCCGCCAAGGGTTGTTACTCGCCCGCCCGTGCGCAGGGGAGGCAAAGCCACCTGGGCTTCATGGGTTCCGTCAAGATCAAGTCGGGGTTGTTGAGCACCGGACCCTTCCAGGGCTGCTCGATTTCGTTTCCGCTGTTCAACTTGAGTTGGGGCTTCCGAGTCTCCAATTGAGGAGGCGACGGGCAAATTCGGCTTTTGTGCGCCGGGTCCAAGTGCCGCGCGTGGAGAGGAATCGCTCGCTTGGTTCCCAATCAGAAAAAATGCAGCGAGGATCCCGCACAGGCATAAAACGATGGCTGCCAGCGCTAGATGGGAGCTTCGCATGATGACTCGGCGCTGCGTTGCATGATTAGTCGTTGGTCCAGGGGGGACTCTTCGAAGAATGTGAAGCAAGCCCTTCCGAATCGAATGGTGTGAAGTCGCGCCATAGATCCGGCAGGTACCCACTTTTCTTTACAGGTCCCCTGGGCGGGGTAGGATTCTGAAGCATTCTCGTTTCGAGTTCGATAGCCAAGGCCCAAATGGAGGCGCGTTGGAGCGGGCTTCGAATGGGTGCACTCTCCCGCAAGTGCCAACGAGAATGAGGTTCTTCAGTTTGGCGTTTATTCATCATCAAAACGGCTTCTGCTCACTTGGGCAGGGCACACAGAAAACATGAAGTCGTGCCTTCGTCATCTTGCCAGATTGCTAACGGCCCCTGTGGCTTTGGCAGTCCTGTGCGGCTCCACATTTGGAGGCGGAACGGCGCCGAACATCCTCTTTATCCTAATGGATGATGTGGGCTTGGACGCCATTGCACCCTATGGCGTAGGGGACAACGCCGCCAAAACACCGACTCTTGACTACTTGGGGGCCAACGGCGTGCGCTTCACCAACGCCTGGAGTCACCCGCTTTGCTCGCCGACGCGAGCTGCGATTCAAACCGGCAAGCGCGCGCTGCGAACCGGTGTCGGCGCGGTGATCCCCTTTAGCGGCGAAAGCATGGCACTGGGGCCGCACGCCTTGCAGCTCCACGAGAAAATCCTGCCCGAAATGCTCGATGAGGGTACAGGTGAGCTTTATGCCCATGCCGCCATAGGCAAGTGGCACATGACGAATGTGCTCAACGGTGCCTACTTGGGCCCGAACATCGCCGGCTATTCGCATTTCAAAGGCCAAATGGGAAGTCCGACGAATTACTTCAATTGGGAGCAGGTCACGAATGGAGTGGTCTCGAACAAGTCGGGCTACCTGACTTCCTCCCAAGCCCGCGATGCAAGCGTTTGGATCTTCGGGCAAGATCAGCCCTGGTTCTGCTACTTGGCCATGTCCTCCGCACACGCACCGTTGCATGTGCCTCCGCCGAAATTGTTTTCGCCCGTGGACCTGGAAGAAGTGGCCATGGACGTGCCGCACGCCATGTTCGAAGTCATGGTCGAGTCCATGGACAGCGAATTGCTCAGTTTGATCAAGGGGCTCGGTCCCAAGCTGCCCAACACGAACGTGATCATCATGGGCGACAACGGCGGCTTCGGACCCTTGGTGAATCCCCCCTACACCCAGGGCAAGGCCAAGGGCACGGTGTACCAAGGTGGAGTGCAGGTTCCGCTGATCGTTTTCGGCCCGGCGGTATCGGAAATGGCCAAGGGCCAAACCTGTGAAGCCTTGATTGAGGACGTTGATCTATTCGCGACCATTGCTGAGCTGGCTGGGGTGGACCTCGGAACGGCTTTGCCGCAATTGAATCACGACGGTGTCAGCATCGTCGACTATCTCCAGGACCCCACGCTCGCCTCCAAGCGCGAGAGCGTTTACACCGAATTCTTCTTTCCCAACGGGTTCGGGCCGTACTCCGAATGGCACCGGGCCATCCGCGATCAGCGCTACAAACTGATTCGTATCGACGAATCGGATCTGGTCGAAACGAAGCAAGAATTTTACGACCTACTGTTGGATCCCTATGAAACAGTCGACTTGATGCCGGTTGTGGGTTCCATGGATTTGGAAGCGGAAGCCGCCTTTGCAAGTTTGCAAGTGGAGCTGGATGCAATTGAAAGTCAAGCCGGCGGGAGCGCCGGTGCCCAGGCGATGCGCTAAGAGGCGCTTGCGATAGCGTGCAAACGCACAATCCAGTCGACCCACGATTGAGTTGACTGGATTGCGTTGCTTCGCCGTCCGCTGGTTGCCCGCTTTACGGCTGCATGGAGCGGGTGCATGGAGCGGCAAGTGGGGCAGCAAGCGAGGCTGTTCGGGCGTGGATGCTCGCAGCGTCCTATGTATGCGCCGATTGCCCGGAGAGGGTTACACGCGTTGCGGCGCGAAGGGGCTTACCGGCCAAGCGGGTGAATCCTGGCGGCTTGCACCGCTATCCGGCTGCTCTTGGACGCGGTCGCGCTGGGGCGCTTTCGATTGTGGGCAGCCGGCGGTCGTGGCTTGAAG
>JAJDES010000533.1 GCA_029259675.1 Planctomycetota bacterium | reverse complement strand
TGGCCAGCGTGGCTCAATTGGCAGAGCACCTGATTTGTAATCAGGCGGTTGTGGGTTCGAGTCCCACCGCTGGCTCCATCGGAGCGCTTGGGGGCACTTGAAAACGGCGTCCTCGGACTGCTCCTCGGACTTTGCGATTGTTTGCGAGATACCGCCTCGGCTGCCATTTGTGCGCCGCGCACCCGGCTCTGCCGGTTTGCTCACTGAAAACGAAACAGGATCTGGATGACACGGGAGCGGCTTCCGTTCTCGCCCGGCTCAGAATCGCGGCTTCGGCTGTGAATCGCGGCATGGGGGAGAAGCAAGCGAAGTCGCGGTCGCACCGAGCACCAGGCGCACCCGGGGGGATTCCCGAGCGGCCAAAGGGGTCAGACTGTAAATCTGATGGCCACGCCTTCGCAGGTTCGAATCCTGCTCCCCCCACCATTCCGCAGCTGCGGCCTTGTTCTTGCTTTGGAACGCATTGTTCCTCTGGAAATTGGCGCCAGCGTTAGCGAAAGCTAGTGAGGTTACGGAGTCGTGGGGACCTGGGTACCGAGGGCTGCCTTCGGAAGTCGAGCCTCAGCAGCGGGGCCCACAGGAGTGGGGATCGCTGAACGATTGGGGCCGACTCCAAAAGCTTTTCGGGGAGCCAGTGGAGAGCGCTTCGCTCACCGCTAGCTGATTGGTTTGCTTTCGAGCAATCCAAGGATTTGCGCCTGCCTGCCGTTTCGTGATTAGCCGCCGGTCAGCATCGCCGATCAGCATCGCCGATCAGCATCGACCAAGCGCTGGTTTGAGCGCTACCCCCGGATAACCCCCCAAGGCGAGCATCCCAAGTTCAAGCGAGCGGGCGTAGTTCAATGGTAGAACTCCAGCCTTCCAAGCTGATCACGTGGGTTCGATTCCCATCGCCCGCCCCACTTTCATTCTCCACAGTTCATTCACCATAGGGCTTTGCGCCCGGCTCAACCGCCGAAGTCAACCAGATCCAAGCTAGCAACGCGCTGCTGTAGCTCAGTGGTAGAGCACTTCCTTGGTAAGGAAGAGGTCATGGGTTCAAGTCCCATCAGCAGCTCCACCTCGTGATGGGTTCACCGGGCTTACTGATCGAGCCGAGTCCACCTTGAGCAGATCAACAGCAACACTTCTGAAAGCGCCGAGCTAGCCAAGCATCCACGCAGTGCGAATTCTCGCCCGAGGCGTCCAAGGGACGTGGGGCAAGGAACGCGCGGCGTTTCTCAGCGTTTTAAAATCGAATCGACTGGCTGTTTTTCACTTCGACTCCGGTCGGCGTGCTTGAACAGTCATGCATGCTTTTCACATGTCTCCATTTCGGAGACGCGAACCATCTTCCACGCAATTTTAGCGGATTCCTGACATGGCTAAGGAAACCTTCGAACGGACGAAGCCGCACTGCAACGTCGGCACTATCGGTCACGTTGACCACGGCAAGACCACCCTCACGTCAGCGATCTGCCGCTATCAGGCCAATCGGGGCCTGGCTCAGTCGAAAGCTTTCGACGAGATTGACAAGGCGCCGGAGGAAAAGGCGCGCGGTATCACGATCTCGACGGCTCACGTTGAGTACGAGAGTGAAAAGCGTCACTACGCTCACGTCGATTGCCCCGGTCACGCTGACTACGTCAAGAACATGATCACGGGTGCGGCCCAAATGGACGGAGCCATTCTCGTGGTTTCCGCCGCTGACGGCCCGATGCCCCAAACGCGTGAGCACATTCTGCTCGCGCGTCAGGTCAACGTGCCGGCGATCGTGGTCTTCATGAACAAAGTTGACCAAGTCGACGACCCCGAATTGCTCGACCTGGTCGAGATGGAAATTCGCGAGTTGCTCGACAAGTACGAGTTCCCCGGCGATGACACCCCGATCATTCGCGGTTCGGCACTCAAGGTGGCCGAGGCTCTGGATGCCGGTGAGGGCCTCGACTCCGAGGTTTTCAATTGCATCAACGAGTTGATGGATGCGGTTGACAGCTTCATCCCGCAGCCCGAGCGTGCCATCGACAAGGACTTCATCATGCCGATCGAGGACGTGTTCTCGATCAAAGGTCGCGGCACGGTCGGTACCGGTCGCATCGAAGCCGGCATCGTCAAGATGGGCGACACGCTTGAGATCGTCGGCCTGATGGAGCAAGTCGAGAAGACCACCTGCACCGGTGTCGAGATGTTCCAGAAGATCCTCGACGAAGGTCGCGCTGGCGACAACGTCGGCATCCTTCTGCGCGGCGTCGACAAAGAGAAGCTCAACCGCGGCATGGTTTTGGCCAAGCCCGGCAGCATCAAGCCCCACACGAAGTTCGAGGCGGAGGTTTACGTCCTCTCGAAGGAAGAGGGTGGCCGTCACACGCCGTTCTTCTCCGGCTACCGCCCGCAGTTCTACTTCCGCACCACGGACGTGACCGGTTCGGCCAACCTGCTTGGTGGCGCCGAAATGTGCATGCCCGGTGACAACGTCAAGCTCTCGGTCGAGCTCGGCACCCCGATCGCCATGGACGAGCAACTGCGCTTCGCTATCCGCGAAGGTGGTCGCACCGTCGGTGCCGGCGTGGTGACCAAGATCATCGAGTAGTTGCCAGCCGGTGCGGCGGGTCACTCCCGCCGCGGCAGCGATTGAGACATTCATAGCGGGCTGCGCGAAGCCGCAAGGCAAGCGCGCAGCCCACTTTGCAGCACAAATCCCACGGGAAGTGCTGCAGCGGAGGCCCCGGGCCTCCAAACCAATTCAACTCACGGGTTTTTAGGCCCGCGCTTCCTTGGCTGCGTTTGTCCCTGCGGGCAATCACGAGCTGTTCGAAGCGTCCCGGGTCTGGTGCGTGTGGAATTCGAACGGGTGAGCCGCAAGGTTCGAGCTCGACAGGGATTCTGCGCGATCGCCGGAAACTCGCGAGTGCCCCGAAGTACGTTCACCCCAACCCGCTCACCCCCCAACCTAGGGAAAAGGCAGACCCATGGCCGGATACAAGCCGGATCAAGGACGGATGGCCCGCATGGCGGCCTTTTGGTCCTGTGTGCTCTTGGTGCTGTTTGGGGCTACGACTCTGCATACCGAGTTGGTCGGCCGTTTCGACTCGATGTCGGAGCCGATCGCAGGCATCGTCATTCCGATCATCGCGGTGCAGTTGAACGGCGCCTTTTTGATCGCCTTGGCCGTCATGGTCGTCGGTGTGTTGGCGATTCATCTTTGGCAGCAAAAGCCGAAGGTTGCGGATCTCCTGATCGATACGGAATCCGAACTGAAGAAGGTCGCCTGGCCGACCCTGGAGGAGATCACCAACTCTTCCATCGTCGTGATTGTTTGTGTCGTTTTCCTGATGGCCTACTTGGCGGGAGCGGATGCCGTACTCGGCGCCATTGCCCGACGCGTCCTACTTGAGGAATAAGTGATGATGGCTCTCAAGTGGTATTTCGTCCGCTGCCAATCGGGCCGCGAGGACAGCATTCGCAGGCAACTGGAGACGCGCATTAACGTCGCCGGCCTGCAGGATGTCGTGCCTCAAATCCTGGTTCCCTTTGAGCGTGTGACAGACCTCAAGGACGGCAAGCGCCGCGTGGTGAGCCGCAAGCTGTATCCCGGCTACCTCATGGTTCAGGCGGATCTGTCCGATCCGGACAGCCAGCGCATGGCCAAAGCTCGCGGCGTGCTCAAGGAAACGCCGGGCTTCGGTGACTTCCTCGGCTCCGGAGGTGAGGCGACGCCCCTGACGGAAACGGAAGTTTCGAACATCCTGGCGCGCATGTCCGACAGCGAGCAGCGGCCCCAGGTCAGCATCAATATGGCCAAGGGCGACATGGTGCGAATCAAATCGGGCGCCTTCGACGGATTCGATGGAGCCATCGAAGAAGTCACGCCCGAGCGCGGCACGGTGCGAGTCATCGTGACTATTTTCGGACGACCGACCCCTGTGGAGTTGGAGTACTGGGAGGTCGAAGCGGTCTAAACCCTTCGCGTCTCCGGCTTTTTTTCTCGCCGGTGTCCTCGCCGGCGCAGGCAAGGGCTACGCACGCGAGCGGGGTCACACAGCATTCGAGCCCAAAGCAACAAGCAGCAAACCATTTCATCCCGACGCGAGCCCATCGTCCCTTGGACTTTGGATGCGGGCGGGCAAGACCAAAACATCAGGGCCGAGGGGCTCGACTAGGAAAGACGCAACGCGGCCTCGAACCGCGCAGAGAGAAATCATCATGGCCAAGGAAGTAACAGCCGTTATCAAGTTGCAGTGTCCCGCGGGGCAGGCAACGCCGGCGCCCCCGGTGGGTCCGGCCTTGGGTGCGCACGGGGTGAACATTGCCCAGTTCGTCAAGGACTTCAATGATCGCACCCGCGAGCAAATGGGGCTGATCATCCCGGTCGAGATCTCCGTCTATAAGGACCGCAGTTTCGATTTCATCCTCAAGTCTCCGCCGGCCGCAGTCTTGCTCAAGAAGGCTGCCGGTATTGACAAGGGAGCCGGTTTGGTCGGAACTGAAATCGCGGGCAGCGTTTCGCGCGCTCAGGTTGAAGAAATCGCCGAGCTCAAGATGAAAGACCTCAATGCCCGCAGTCTCGACCAGGCCTGTCGGATCATCGAAGGCACGGCGCGCTCGGCGGGAATCTCAGTAACTGACTGAGCCCTCGCGGTCAGCACGTCCAATCAAGATCACCCAAGCAGGCATCTAGAACAAGCCACAGTCAAAGACCAGTCGCCTACAGATCACGTACCGAGACGTCCCCCCTGGGATGTGCTTGGTTAGCGACTCGGCAAAGCGGCAAATCAAATCGTCATGGGCAATCGCAGTAAGCGCTACACAAAGGCCGCCGAAGGCATCGTTCCCGATCGGGAATACGAGCCGACCGAGGCTTTCGCACTTCTCAAGGAGTTACCCGCTCCCAAGTTCGACGAGACCGTCGACGTGGTGATCCGCTTGGGGATTGACCCCCGCAAAACGGATCAACACGTGCGCGGTGCCGTCTCCCTTCCAAAGGGCTTGGGCAAAAGCGTTCGCGTTGTCGTGTTCGCCGAGGGCGAAAAGGCCGATTCCGCCACAGCTGCCGGAGCCGATGAGGTCGGCAGCGCTGAGTTGGCCGAGAAGATCCAGGGCGGTTGGATGGACTTCGACATCGTCATAGCCAGCCCCGACATGATGAAGCACGTCGGCAAGCTCGGTCGAGTCCTGGGTCCCCAGGGCAAAATGCCCAGCCCCAAGTCCGGCACGGTCACGCCGGACGTCGCCAAGGCTGTGCAGGAGTTCAAGGCCGGTAAGGTCGAATTCCGCACCGATGCCGGTGGCAATGTCCACGCACCCTTGGGCAAGCGCTCGTTCTCTGCGGAAGATCTGCAGGAGAACCTGACCGCTTTCCTAAATCACATTTCCTCACTACGTCCCGCTGCGGTGAAGGGAGACTTCATGCGAAAGGTCTCCGTCAGCACCACAATGGGGCCGGGCGCCTTGATCCAATGCGAGGGCTGAGCCATGCCTAACCTGGTAAACAAATTGCTCTCGCAGGATCTCGACCGCGCGGTCAAGGACAGCGACAGCATGATCCTCATTTCCCTCGGAGGCCTGAGTGTTTCCGAGAGTGAAGATCTGCGCGCGTCCCTGGCCGAAGGTGGAGCTCGTCTGCACATGGTCCGCAACACCCTGATCAAGCTCGTTTTCGAGCAGAACGGGATTGACCTGCCGACGGATGTGCTCACGGGCAACACGGCAGTCGTATTCGGCCAGCCCGAACACGCCATTCACGCGGCGAAGGTCGTGCACGAATCGGCTCCCCGCAAGGAGGGCCGCATTCAGGTCAAAGCCGGTCGCCTCGAGGGCCGCGTCTTGGGTGCCGAAAGCGCCCGGGCCCTGGCCGACCTGCCCGACAAGGACAGCTTGCGCGCCATGTTCCTGAGTTGCCTGAGCGCACCCGCTCGCAACTTGGTCGGTGTGCTCGCAGCGCCTCCCGGAGCCCTGGCCCGGGTCATTCAAGCTCACGCGGATGCGGACGGTGGCAGCGAGGGCTGAGCCCACGCACCAACACACGCACCGCAATCAGAATCGGTGCGAGTCCAATCTTTGACTCGCACTGCACGGAATAACCCTCTGCAACCAAAGCAGAGGACCCCGGTCACTCACATTTCTCTCTCTCTGTAGCACTCAATTTAGGAGACCGATCCCATGTCGGATGAAGCGAACGCTGTCGTGCTCGAGCCGGAACTCGAAAAGTTGGCGGAGCAACTGGACGGCCTGACCCTTCTTCAGGCCTCGAACCTGGTCAAGCACCTGGAAGGCAAGTGGGGCGTTAGCGCCGCTGCCCCCGTTGCCGTCGCAGCCGCACCCGCGGGTGGCGACGGTGGTGCAGCCGAAGAGAAAACGTCCTTCGACGTGATTCTCAAGGCTGCCGGTGACAAGAAGATTCAGGTCATCAAAGAGGTCCGTGCCATCACCGGTCTGGGCCTCAAGGAAGCCAAAGCCCTCGTCGACGGAGCCCCGGGCCCCATCAAAGAAGGCGTTTCCAAGGAAGATGCCGAAGGCATCAAGACGCAAGTCGAAGGCGCCGGCGGCGAAGTCGAAATCAAGTAGTCGGCCCTTGGTCGCGCTTGGCTTACCCAGACCGGCTTCGGCGTCCCACGCGGGCCCGGAGCCGGAAAAACAGCTTTCAGGCCTCCCAGTGGGGGGCTTGAGGGTTGGGTATTGGATTTGCAGGTGGCATGATTCATGCTGTGCAGCTGAACTGGGGGGCCTGCGCTCCTAGTGCTGGTATCGATGTGCCGTTGGGCGGCTTTCAGGCGGTGGAATCCACCGTCCGAGCGAGCTTTCCAGTGCGCCGGTCAGGCGACCGGGGGCTTCGATGCTTTGCATTCGCCGCTCGATGATCCATGACCTCTGCTCTCTGCACTTTGACCTCGACGACGTATTTCCAAGGCGCAAATGCGCAGTCGCGTTTTGCGCGAGTTCGGATGCTCGCACCTCGGCCAGTTGCCACTACTGAATCATTTCTTTTGCTCAAGGACGGCGAAATCCAATTCACGCACTCAAGTGGTACCGATCCGAGTTTGCACGCTCGGGAGGGCATCGCTTGTTCGGGAAGGGGACTGGCCGATTTCAGTTTGCCGCATTCAGTTTGGAGGAGCGCGCTAGCCGGCTCTCACGACGTGAAGTGCCCATCCGTAAAACCGCGAGGCCGGCTATTCGTTGACCTGTCACCTGAATCGGCGTCGCTTGGAATGGCGTTGATTGGAATGGCTGCCTAATTCCAAGTCGCACCCGGGCAGGTCCAATTCAGCGCTTGAACTCGAGCTTCCGGCTTTCTTCTTTCTCAATGATTTCGATCCTTTGAACTGACTCGCACGGCGCCCCATTCGCTTTCCAGAAGATCTCTTCGGCAATTTTCGCTTGAGGCAACGGGTCGATCTCGTTTTTTCAGCAAACGGAGTCTTGAGCCAAGGGATCACCCGACTGTTCGCACCCCTCGAATTCGCTTTCTTCCCACGCTTCCAAACCGGTATGGCCGCCCATGAGCTTCTCAATCGCATTGCCATTGAGCCGGGCTCGCACTCG
>JAJDES010000532.1 GCA_029259675.1 Planctomycetota bacterium | reverse complement strand
CTATCAGGAGCAAGTTTCCTTCAACGGGAAACAGATCCAAGTGATCGGCATCGAAGGACCAACGGCCACTGTGATTGACGGGAGCACAGGCTTCGGCCCCGTAGTCAACTTTCACTTTGGCGAAGGCGCGGCATCCGTGCTGCGCGGATTCACCATCACGAACGGCATGGCGTTCGGAAGTGTGCGCGGTGCCGGCGTGAGTTGTGTGGACACACGTCGTTCTTTGACGATGGCCGCACCCACGATCAAGGATTGCATCATTCGCGATAACTTCGGCAGCTTCGGCGGGGGTGTGGCCGGGAATCCAACTATGGAGCGCTGTCTAATTATCGAGAACACGGCTTCTTCCAGCGATGGAGGAGGCGTTTGGGGTGCACCGAATATGACCGATTGCGTCGTGGCCCTAAACGTGGCTTTCGACGGATACGGCGGTGGCTTGCATCTCACTCGCTTTGCCGATTCGAGTGCGCACGCGACCGTTCAGGACTGCGTGATCTATGGCAATCGTTCGGAGCAGTCGTCGCGCGGCGGCGGCATTTATGTGGCTGACAATACTTCGGCTACGATCGAAAACGCCCTCTTGGCATTCAACGATGCCAACGGCTTGAGTTTTCCCGGAAGCTTGGGAGCCTTTTCGGGCTTGGGCGGCGCGGTCGCCGTGGAAGCTTCTGCCGGCAGCGTGAGTTTGAATCGTTGCACGGTCTATCGCAACTTCGCCACCATTAGCCAAAGCGGCAATGAGAACGCGGCCTTCTGGGGGCCGATGTCGGTAACCAATTCGATTGTGCGCAACAATCTTCCGGTGCCCGACTTCAGCTCCGACAGCTTCATCACCTTCAGCAATGTTGAAGGCGGCTCACTCGGCGCGGGCGTCATGGACCAAGATCCGCTCTTCGCCGACAGCGTCAATTTGGATTTTCATTTGCGCGCAGGATCGCCTTCGATCGACACCGGCGGCATTGGAGATCCCGATCCCGATGGAACCGCCGCGGACATGGGCGCCTACCCGTTCCAGTCCCTGTACGCCTCGGACAATGTGCAGGCGGCTACATGGACGGATCCGGCTTGGTCCGAAATCTCCGTTCAACTCGGCGGCAAGCAGCGCATGGGAATCGACGCGGGCAATGCCTCGGCCGGCGAACTCTATTGGGTACTGGGATCCGCAACGGGCACGGTCCCCGCTCTGCCGCTGGGCGCAGGAATCCAACTGCCCTTGGCCGTGGATGCCTACTTCAACTACACGTTGAGCCATCCCGGCGGCGCTCCGTTGAAGTCGTCTATCGGTTTCTTGGACAGCGAGGGGAGAGCGTCGGCGAGCTTTGGTATCCCCGCGGGAACCGACCCTTCTCTGGCGGGATTGACCCTCAACCACGCTTACTTCACCTACGACTTCGTCGGTCAAGAGGCCACGGGCGCATCGAACGCCTTGTCCGTCTCGTCCACCGACTGAACAGATCCCGAGCGCTGACCGGCGCAATTGGGCCGCACCTCTCCTTAGGGGCAAAAAGAAACCGCGCAGCTCGAGTTCCGATGCTGAAATCGGAGCGCGACCTGCGCGTGTTGCTTGGGCCTTGGTCATTCGACCGCGTCTCCATTCAGCGGACTGGCCGCGACTGCGTTTGAGCAGTAGTCTCGTCGCCCGACCTGAACAGGAGACGGGCCGCGCGCGACCCTTGCCCGAACCGCTTTTGAGAGTGTGAGTTGAAAACAGACGACTTTGACTATTTCCTGCCGCCGACGAGCATCGCCCAGGAGCCGTTGGCGCAGCGCGATGGAGCGCGCCTACTCGAGCATGACCTGGGACGGAACCAAACGCGGCACCGACGGGTGCGAGAATTGACGGAGGTCCTAAGGGCGGGGGATTTGCTCGTCGTCAATGACACGCGCGTGCGACCGGTGCGATTGTTCGGTCGGCGGCAAAGTGGCGGCAAAGTGGAATTCCTACTGACCACGGCCGTCGCGGATCACAAACCGAGGCCCGGAGTTTCGCGCTGGCTCGCCCGCGTGCACCCCGCGCGCAAATTGCGCCCCGGCGAACGCATTGAGCTCGATGGGGGAGCCCATGCGCTGGCCGTGGAGCGGCCTGTGCAAGACGATGGCAAGCCGGGGCCGCATTGGATGATCGAATTGGTCGCGGCCGGAGCAACGCAGGTCGAGGAGCTGCTGCTCGAAATCGGTCGCATGCCGCTGCCGCCGTACATTCAACGCGAGCCCGGTTCTAGCGACGCGGAGGATCGCAAGCGCTATCAAACGGTCTTTGCCGACAAGCCCGGTGCGATCGCAGCGCCGACTGCGGGCCTGCATTTCACCGGGGAGTTACTGCAGCGCTTGGAAGCCATGGGGGTCGAGCGCGCTGCGGTGACTTTGCATGTGGGTGAGGGTACTTTTCAACCCGTGGCGGTGCAGGATCTCGAACAGCATCCCATGCACAGCGAATCCTACGACTTGCCGCCGCAAACAGTTGCCGCGGTTGAGGCCTGCCGCAGACGCGGCGGGCGAGTTGTCGCAGTCGGTACGACTTCGGTGCGCGTGTTGGAGAGTTGCGTGGACGCAAACGGGACCCTGCGCCCGGGATCGGGTGCGACACGCCTGTTCTTACGTCCCGGTTCAAAGTTCAAGGTCGTGGATGCCCTCTTGACCAACTTCCATCTGCCGCGCAGCACCCTGTTGATGCTGGTCAGTGCCTTTGCGGGCTTTGAGCGAACTATGGAGCTCTACCGAATTGCGGTGGAGGAGGGCTATCGCTTCTACAGCTACGGCGACGCTATGTGCTTGCACGGGCGCGAAGGCTCGCCGCTGTAGTTCTCCGCAGCAGTTCGCGGCCTACATCGCTTGGGAACTTGGGCTAAAACGCCATGTTGAACACGGGCAACCAGCGCAGCCAGCGCGGATTGGTGGCGACGTAATTGAGAACCCCCAGTTGAAAACTGATGCCCTCCATGGCGCCTGCGCAATTGAAGAGTCCGATGCTCACGCCCTCTTGCTCACCGCGAATGCGATTGTGCATCCCGATCGCCAAACCGTGCATGTCTTCGGCACGATTCATTAGGCCGGCGACGGATAGGCCGGTGATTTCGTCGGCTTCCACAAACAAGCCTGCGATGTTGAGGCCCGTCAAGTGGCCGGAGATGTGCGAAGCTTCGCGATCCATTCCGCGCATGGCGTTTTGGAAATCGTGGCTGCCATAGCGATCGCCGAATTCAATCGGCAGCCTGAGATAGGTGTCGCCGGCCAGGATGGACATGCCCGCAAGGCGAACTCCAGTTGCATTGCGACCCGCGGCTACACCGATCCCGCTCAAGTGAATCCCCTCCATATCGCGGTCGGCAACAACGGCGATACCCCCCGCTTGGATGCCTTCGGAATCACCTGCGCTAATAACTCCTATTCCGGCCATCTGAACACCCGTGGTGTTGCCGGAGGCGACCACGCCGAGGCCGGCAAGACTTACACCGTTCAGGTCGCCTTGGCTCACAATTCCCAGGCCGGCTGCATTCAAGCCGATGATGTCGCCTTCGGCCACGATGCCGGCGCCGGTCAGGTTCAGTCCGATCAAGTCACCTTGTGAAACGGTTGCGAGCCCGGCCAAGTTGACTCCGACAAGGTCACCTTGCACGACGGTTGCCAATCCGGCCAATCCGGCACCGATCACATCGCCTTGGGATACGATGCCCAAGCCCGCGGCTGATAATCCACAGCTATCGCCTTCATTCACGATGCCGAGGCCGCCCACGTTCGCGCCGACCAAGTCGCCCTGCGTTACCAAGCCCAAGCCGCTGAGGTGCAAACCGACCACGTCGCCTTGGCTGACGACTCCAAAGCCGGAGGCGCCGACGCCGATCAGGTCGCCCTGGCTGACGAGCCCCAATCCACCGATGTGCAGTCCCACGCTATCGCCTTGATTGATGATCGAAATGCCGCCCAGCTGCACACCGTAGTTGTCGCCCCCGGTGATATTGGCCAAGCCGCCGATGGTGACTCCATAACTGTCACCTCCGCCCATGTAGGAACCCAGGCCCACGCTCAAGCCCGTGCTGCGCACGTCGGCATTGGTGGAAATCACACCAAGCGCCACTCCGGTTATGCGGTCCGCACGCGGTCCGTAAAGGCCGAGGGCGAGCAACTCCATGCGCGAGCCGTGGCTGCGCTCGGGCTTGCCCAGGGTGAGGTTCAAGCCACGGATGTGATGCAGGCCGCGATCCTTGTAATTCAACCGCAAGCCTATCCAGCGCGGCGAATTGCCGAAGGAAAGGCCGCATTCGTTCCAACCGATATCGAGGCTGGGTCCGTATTCGTTCGGAGCGCCGCCGTGTTTCTGCTCGGACTGCGCCGCATTCGCCGGCGTTGACGAGCGCAACTCCGCAGGTCCTTCGATCTTGTGCGCGGGCGATGAAGAAGTGGACTTCGGAGGTGCGAGCGCTGTGCCGGCAGCGGGCGTTGCGCCAATTGGGGCAACGTCAAAGTGCGTCGAGTTCGAGCTTGCGCAGCTCGCGAGGGCGAGGGCCCACATCCAAGTTACTCGTTTCATCGGAATCACCCGTTTCATTGCTGCGTCGCCGCAGGGATTGAAATCCAGGTCCATGGGGGGGACCGGAATCCTTCGCTGCCATTCTTGCCTTTGTGCTGCGAGATACCCAGTTGCAGCAAGCGTGGTATTTCCAAAGCGCGCTTGGGGGCCCGCAGATGTGGGGCCCCGTTGGCTGATGCAAGGGCTCGCCTCAGGGCTTGGCGGGCCATTCATCCGCATCGCTGAGGAGTTCATTGCGAATGATCGCGGCTGCGGCGCGGGGATTCTCGGCGCTCAGAATCGCGCTCGAAACGGCGGCGCGACCCACCATCGACAAGCTCGAAGCGCTCGATTCGTCGATGCCTCCGATCGGAAAGATCGGAAGAGCGCTGGAAGTTTGCGCGATCCATGCGGCCTCGGGCCCGTGGCCCTTTTCGTAGCCCTTCGTCGCAGTGGGAAAGATAGGGCCGAAGCCCAGGTAATTGACCGCTTCGTCCTGGGCCCGAATCAAATCTTTGGCGCAACCCGTGGACAAGCCTATGACGGCGTCCGGCCCCAAGAGCTTGCGCGCTTCCTCAGCGGGCATGTCGCCTTGTCCGAGGTGCACGCCCGCACAACCTTCGCTTCGCAAAGCGAGGGCGACATCCACGCGGTCGTTGACCAGCACCGGTGTTGCGCTGTTTGCTGCGATTTTCAGCACGGCACGGGTCCAATCGAACAGCTCACGCGCGGGAGCCGGACCACTTTGGTGCTCCTTTGATTTCATACGCACCTGAACCAGGTCCACCTCGGGTAGGGCCTCGGCCAGGATTCTTAGCGGGTCGTTCGGGCCGCAAAGCTCCGGTGTGAACAGGAGCATCAAGTGCGCTGAATACAAATCTAAAGTATCCATGGCCATCGGTTTCAGCTTAGCGAAATCATGCGAGTTCAGGCCCCAAAGCGGCATTTGAGGCCTCCGGGGTCGACTGCCCACTTTGTTCGGCGTGGACCTTCGGACTAAAAATGAAAGCAGCCCCCGTGCGGGAGCTGCTTCTTTGCGCGCGCCTATCGCCGTTCGGCTTTAGCAGCAACCCTCCGTGGGGTCGCAACAGTCTGCGCCCGGCGCAACATCTTCGCGGATGACTCCTTGCTTGGTCTCGCGTGCATCGCGCTTGACGTTGCGATTGCAATCAAACGGAGCTGCGTCTTGCTCGGCCACTTCGATCAAGGGCTCAATCGGTGTGATGGAAGTGCCATAGGGCGCACGCGACATGATCTCAAAGGTCTTGCGGCAAACGGCTGTGCGCTCGCCGCGGCGGAACACATGCCCGTCGTCATCGACGACTTGCTTCCACGGACCGTTGTAGATGACCGCTTCGTTGTGCTCCAGGCAGGCGCCCTCCTTGCCCTTGTGAGCGACGACGGTCATGGAACGAAACTCGATGCCCTCGACCACGGCCCAGGGTTCGCTTTGATAAGCAGCGATTTCGAGTCCATAGAGTCCGGCGTCGGCGAAGGCTTGCAGGAAGCGATCTTCGCGCATGGCGCCCGAGATGCACCCGGACCACAGCTGCGGATCATTTTCGAGGTGAGCCGGTACGTCTTCGTCGCTGACGATGTCGGAGATCGCGCAGCGCCCGCCGCGCTTCAGGACGCGATGAATCTCGGCGAACATCTTCTTCTTGTCGCGGTTGTCCACGAGGTTCAGAACGCAATTCGAGAGCACCAAATCGACCGATTCATCCGCGATCATGGGCTCTTCCGAACGCAGCCTGTGCTCCTCCTCACGCAGCAATTCGAGGCCGGCGAGGCTATTTACGGGACTTTTGCGGATGAATTCCGCCAGCTTTTCATGGTCGAGGGCCAAGTCTTGGATGTGCCCGCGGCGGAAGCTCACGTTCGTCCAGCCGATCTTTTCTCCAATTGAGCCGCTGTGCTCGCGCGCCAGAGCCAGCATGTCTTCGGTGGCGTCAACACCGATCACGCGACCCTTGGCACCGGTTAGCTGGCTGGCCATGTAGCAGATTTTTCCCGCTCCGGAGCCCAAATCGAGCACGACGTCATCTTTCTGCACAAAACGGCTCGGATCGCCGCAGCCGTAATCGCGGTCGATGATCTCCTGGGGCAGCACTTTGAGCAGGCTAGCGTCGTAATCGACGGGGCAGCACAGCTCGGGAACCTGCGTGCGGGCTCCTTCGGAGTACCTGGAACGGACGGATTCGAGGACGTCCAATGATGAATCTGTAAGGGTCATATTGATCGGATTGCGGGGCTCGCCGGTGTTCGGTGGGGCCCTATGGCCGGGCCCAACCGCCCTTTGGGTCGTGGAGACTCAACATGGCCCCACGGACGGGCACGATACGAGCCACGTTATACGTTCGCGACAAGCTCCAGGCGCGGAAGAAGAGTGGAACCCTCACCGGAAGCGGCTCGTCGATTCGCATGTGGGAGGCTCCCCGTCTCGATTGGGGACCCACCCCAAGAGCCCGCGACGCCGTTTCCTCGGGTAGGATTTCCCGAATGGACTCCGGCCTGCGGGGCCCACAGGAGCCGGGGAATTTGATCCCCAGGCCCGTGCAAGAGGTGAGACGAGCCCGGTCTCACCTCTTTGATTCATTCATCCTCTCTCACCCTCTCGACACCTCGGAGTTGCC
>JAJDES010000531.1 GCA_029259675.1 Planctomycetota bacterium | reverse complement strand
AACCCCAACGCCCACGCAGGTCGGGCAAATTCAGTTGACGCGCTTTCCCAACCCGGCCGGCCTCAAGGCCGCCGGCAGCAACTTCTTCTCCGAGACCGGCAGCTCGGGCTCGGCCGTTCAAGCAACTCCCGGTCAAACGGGTACGGGAATGATTCGCCAGCAATTTCGCGAGCGCTCCAACGTGCAAATCGTGGAGGAGTTAATCGCTCTGATCGAGGCGCAGCGCAACTACGAAGTCAACAGCCGCACGATCCGTGTCTCGGACGAGATGCTGCAACAGGCCGGCAACCTCATCCGCTAGGACCAAGACCATGATCATTTCAACACTGGCGCTGATGGGCATAACGGTCACGCTCCCGATGGAATCCCAAGTTCGTGGCACAGAGGTGCTTTTGGGCGAAGTCGCGGTCGTGACCGGAGAAGACGCCGAACTGGTAGAGCAAGTCAACGCCATCAGCTTGGGCTATGCGCCTTCACCGGGTTACTCAAGGCTGTTTTACGGCCAGCGATTGGAGCAGCTTGTGGAGCGCTCGATCGGGCAAGACGTTCGATTCGCCGGGCAGCGCGCTTGCCGGGTGCATCCCTCCACAGTGGACGTCACTTCCGCAGAGCTGCGAACGGTGGCAGAAGCAAAGCTCAAAACCCTGACGAACGGCAGCGATGCCAAGTGGGAATTGGTTTACCCCATTCCTAACCTGCAAATCCCCGCGGGAAGTGTGGCTCATCGCATCGAAGCCCTCGCAAGCGAAGGTGATCTCCGCACAGGTCAAGTCCAGGTTCCGCTGCAAATTTTGGTGGACGACACCAATTACCGCACGGTTTGGACAGCTTGGAATCTGGAGCTATTCGAAACGCGTCCGGTGCTTGTGCGCGACGTGCAAGCGGGCGAAGTCTTGGGTCCGGAACTCTTCAGCAACGAACGAGTTCAGGTGGACCGACCGGGTACCAATCGCGTGCTGTCCAGCAACATGGTTGTCGGCGCAGTGGCTGCAAGGAATCTACCCGCGCAAGCCTCGATCGGGAATTTGGATGTGCATCGGCCGCGCGTCGTGCAGGCGGGTGACTCGATTTTCCTGCAAGTACGCAAGGGCAACATCAGTGCCCGAGTTCCGGCCGTCGTGCGCGTTTCAGGATCGCTCGGCGACCGCATTCGAATTCTCAACCTAGCTAACGATCGCGAAATGTCTGCGGTCTTGATTTCCCGCGATGTGGCCGAGCTGGTGCTGGGCAGTTGAATAGCAACCGAGAGATGACCTCCATGAAGCACGCAATTACCACTGTTTTGGCTATCGCCGTGAGCCTGACGGCCCTGGCGCAATCCGGACACTCCCAAGATCGAGTGGGCTCGATTTACAGGCCGAACCGCGGTCCCCAGGGATTGATCAGCAACAAGACGGCCCGCCGACCGGGCGATTTGGTCACGGTCATCATCAATGAGAAGCAGGACATCAGCAATCAGGAGGTTGCTGATGTCAAGCGCGAGACCAGCTTGTCCTACGAGCTGCTCAACTTTGATTTGAAGCCGAATGCCTTCAACGTCTTGCCGGCGGTTAGCTCCGAAACAGAAGACGAGCTCAAAGGCACGGCGAACTATCAAAAAGCGGGTGACTTCAACGCGCGCATTTCCGCCATCGTGATCGATGTGTTGCCGAACGGGAACATGGTGATCAACGGTCGCCGCGAAATTCGCGTGGATCGCGAAGTGAAAACGATTGAGTTCACAGGCATTGTGCGCCGTTTCGACATTCTGGCGAACAACACGATTCAGTCGGAACTCGTTGCCAATGCCAACATTTCATACACCGGCAATGGTCCCTTGACCAATGCCACCAACAGGCGCGGCCTGAGTGCGGCGATTGTGGGCTTCTTCCAGTGGGTCTGGCCCTTCTAGGCCGGCCAAGCTGAACGACAAGCTTGCCCGCGTTGCGAATCACTCTTCGATTGGGATCCAAACCAAAAATGCATCATCAACTTTCCACCCGCGCCCTCAGCCTGGCCTCCGTTTCTTGCCTCGCTCTGTTGTGTGGCTCCATTCAGAGCCAAGTTCCGACGGCGACAGGCGGGCAACTGGGCCAAGTACTTGAGCAGCCTGTTTCAGCACCGCTCAGCCAGCAGGCAACGACTCCGTTGATTTATCCGACAGGCGGAACCGAAGCGCCGACTCAGCCGACCGGCACCTCCAGTGCAACGGTGCGCACGGGTGAGCGCATCACCCCGGTTCCCGGTCGAGGCACGGACGGCCAAATTCTTGTTCGTGTGCGCGACCTGGTCGAGGTGCGCGGTCAAGAGTTCAACGTTGTCCAAGGCATCGGGCTTGTTACGGGTTTGGCTGGTTCAGGCGATTCGGGCAATGCCGCGCGCCAAGCCATTCAAAATCTGCTGTTGACCCAAAACATCAACCTCGACTTGGGCGACATTTCATCCAGCAATGTTGCCGTCGTTTGGTTGGAAGCCTCGCTCCCGCCCGGCATCAAGCCAGGACGCCGCTTGGATGTGCGCGCCTCTTCGATTTACGACTGCGACAGTTTGGTCGGGGGTACGTTGATTCACGCGGAACTAACGGACATGAGCGGGCAGGTCGTCTTTGTGACCGCCTCCGGCCCTATCTCCACCGGTGGGTTTTCGGCGGAAGGAGAAGGCGCATCGGCAGTTCGCAATCACCTGACCGTTGGAACGATCCCCCTCGGCGGCAAGGTGCAACGGGAAGTGCCGACAAAAATGATCAGCGATCACGGCTATGTCTACTTGGACATGCGCGCGATGAAGGGCTCCTTTGGCAACGCCGTGCGCGTGGCTGAAGGTGTCAACCTTATCTACCCGGGAGCAGCCATGGCCCAGGACGCGATGACTGTGCGCGTTCGCGTGCCGGGGGATTTGCCCGAGGGCACGCATGTGGCCTACCTGAACTCCATTCTCGAGCGCGAAATCGCACCCGAGGACTTCGCTCGCGTGGTCGTGAATGAACGCACCGGCGTGATCATTGTCGGACAAGGCGTGCGCATCACCCGCGGCGCAATCACCAAGGGCAACTTGACGGTCACGATCGCCGAAACCGAGGAAGCCAGCCAGCCCGGAGCATTTTCCGACGGCTCAACCCAGAACTTGGCGCGCACCGATCTCCTAATCGAGGAAGAGAATCGCGCACTTACGATTGTGAACGGAGCTGCGACGCTCTCGGAAGTTGTCGAAGTGCTCAATGTCCTGGGCGTAACGCCAAGGGACATGATTCAAGTCCTGCAGTCCATGTCGTACTCAGGCATGCTGCACGCAGAAATCGTGGTGCTGTAATGGACGCCGGATTTCAAAGCGGAAGCCATTTGGGAATGGGCGCCTTGGACGCAACCCGGATGAACATAAGCGGCCGCAAGGAAGCGGCTCAATTGGCTGAGTTGCAGAGCGGCGGATCAGACCAAAAAGCCGATGAAGCGGCGGAAAAGTTTGAAGCTCTTCTCGGCGGCATGTTGGCCAAGGAGTTGCGCAAGGGGTTGCCCGAGGGCTTCTTCGGTGAGGGCCCCGGCTCCGAACAGTTCAGCTCGTGGCTTGATCAGTTTGTCGGCGAGGCCATTGCGGAACGCGGGGCCTTCGGCTTCAAGACCATGGTCAGCGCTTTCGTTCGCGATTTTGAGCGCATTGCCCGCGAGGAAGCCATGTCGGCCGAAGTGGGAACACAGTTGGAGGTCAACGGATGAGTTTGCAAGGCATATTGAATAAGACAGAAGCCTACTTGCAGCAGGAAATTGGCGCGCAACAAGTGTTGCTCAAGCACCTTGCCGAGCACGAACGAATTGTTCGCGAAGGCACGGCTGAGGAGTTGGAAGAAGCTACAGGAAAGCTGCTCAAGTCCATGGGGGCGGAGTCGACGCGCGAGGCGCGGCGTCAAGAGTTGCGCAGTGCCATGGCAAAGGAACTCAAACTCCCGGCGCACGTGTTGACTTTCGGCAGCATTGCCGAGCGCTTGGGTGAACCCGCTGCTCGCATGAATCAATTGCGACTCGAGCTCATCGAGGCTGTTCGCAAGGTCCGCAAAGCCGCTCGCCGCCTGGTCTCGGTGGCAAAGTCGCACGCGGAAGTAATGAAAGACGTGATGAAGATCTTCCTTGGCTCGGATGCCATGGATGCACCCGATGGAGGCGTTCTTTTGGACGCGGAGGCATAAAATGACAGGCATCGGATTGCAATCGGGCCTGCGCGCCCTGCTCTCTTCAAAGACCGTAATCGATACGATTGGTCACAACTTGGCCAATGCGAATACGGACGGCTATTCGCGACAGAATGTGCACCTCGCCGCGGGCCGTCCCGGTCTGTCGCGCGGTTTGCTCGTCGGTTCGGGCGTGGACGCGATCTCGGTACAACGCAGCATTGATTCCTTGCTGCAGCGGCGAATTCTTTCGCAAACGTCTATCTCGGGGCGACTCGAGTCGCAATTCACCGGGCTCTCTGAGATTGAAGCCCTGCTCGGGGAACCGGACGGATTCAGTTTGGGATCGCAGATGGACGGCTTCTTCAGTTCGCTGTCAAGTCTTTCCGTCAACGCGGGTGACTCCATTCTGCGCACTGGGGTCGTCAATAGCGGGGTACAAGTTGCGTCGCAGTTCAATCAACTGGCCGGTGGCCTTCACAGCGTTCGCGCCGATACCGGCCGCGAAGTGGCCATTCGCGTCAATGAAGTAAACAGACTCGGCCAACAAGTCTCGGCACTCAACCGCGAGATTTCGGCCGCGAACGCTGCGGGGTTGAATCCCAACGATCTCTTGGACCAAAGGGACTTGGCCATCAAAAGCTTGACCAAGCTCGTCGACACGACGACCCAGGAGGATCCGAGCGGAGCTGTGCGCGTCTTGGTCGGCGGCAACACGCTGGTTAGCACCACTCAAGTTCACAAAATGACCTCCAGCGTCGGTACGGATGGAGTCGTTAGCCTTTCGATTGATTCGGGTTCCACCAACCTTCAAATCAACGGCGGAACCTTGGGCGGTTTGCTCAAGCTGAACAACTCGACCGTTCCAGGCATGAAGGAGCGGCTCGACCTGTTGGCCAGAAACTTGATCCTTGAGTTCAATCGCGTTCACTCCACCGGTATTCCGTCAAGCGGAGCTTTCTCCGGATTGACGGCTTCCAACAAGCTGGTGGACGTTGACAAGGACGGTTCGTTTCGCGACGAGCTGTTGTCAAACAGCGGCTTGCCCGTAGAGATCCTTTCGGGGCAGGTCTCCGTAAACGTCACGGATTCTGCAACGGGCGAAATTCGAAAGTACAGCATTGAAGTGGATCGCACCCACACGACTGTCGGGCAGTTCGTGGACGCCATAACGGACATTCCGAATCTGGTGGCCGACATCGATGCTCTGGGCCGTATGCAGATTGTTGCCGATGCCGGTCACGGGTTCGACTTCAGCGGTCGGCTCGATGTGAATCCCGATCACAACGGCACATTTGGAGGCGGAAAAGCGACGTTAGGTAGTGCCGTTTCAGAACCCTTCGCTTTTGTAGATGGGGACAGTCTTGATTTTTCGGTGGGCGGAACACCGGTCTCAATTGCCTTCTCCGCGGCGGACTTTGAGCAAATCAACTCCGCAACTGCGGAAGAGATTGCGGCGGTCATCAACGCGGACGCAGGCGCCCAAGCTAACGGTCTGACTGCGGTTGTAGATCACGGCAAGGTATTTGTTCAAAGCGCAGGCTCCGGCAGCGGAACGAGCTTCGATGTCGTCGGTGGGTCCGCCCTAGCGGCGCTGGGGCTTGCGAGTTCGGCCGGGACCACGGTCAGCGGGCAAGACAGCAATGTGGAAGTCATTGTCAGCGGCTCCTACAGCGGAGAGTCCAACGGCACCTATACCTTCCTACCCTCAAGCGATGGAACGATCGGAACCACACCGGGACTGACAGTTGATGTCTTGGATGCGACCGGTGCTCGAGTGGCAACCTTGGATGTCGGCCCGGAATACGTGCCGGGGACGGAGCTCGAAGTTGCCAACGGTGTCAAAGTCAGCTTTGGATTGGGCGACCTATCGGCAACTACGAATGACTCGGTGACGATCGATCTTGTGGCCGATTCGGACACGACCGACGCGCTTGTGGCGTTGGGATTCAATTCCCTATTTACGGGCAAAGGAGCCGACGACATCGCCTTGGTGCGCGAGATTGAACTCGATCCGTCGCGCATCGCTTCATCCAGTTCGGGCTCGGATGGCGACAACCGAGTCCTCTTGGACATGCTCGACATTGAAGGACTGGCCGTGGGCGAACTTTCCGGAACAACGCTCGGCGAGTACTACGGAGATGTCGTAGGCGAACTGGGTTTTGAAGTCAATTCCATCAGTTCCGCCTTGGATTCGAACAACACTTTGATGGAGAGCTTGCAGCTCCGCCAAGACCAAATTTCCGGTGTCAATGTGGATGAGGAACTCGTTGACCTGCTGCAGTTTGAGCAGTCCTACCAAGCTGCTTCGCGCTACATCTCGCTTCTTTCAGATCTCAATGACGAGCTGCTCGCCCTGCTCTAATCGCCATGCCTATCCGAGCTAGTACCAATTCAAACTACAACCGAGTTCTTTCGGGCCTCCGAACCAACCTGAGCCGATTGATCCTGGCCAATGAGAAGATCTCCACAGGCCGCGACATTCTGCGACCCTCGGATGACCCGACGGGAACCTCAAGGGTGCTCTCGTTCAACAGACAGTTGGCAACTTCGGGACGCTACCTGGATGCGATCAGCCAAGGCCGTTCGGTTGTGGATACGGGAGCTGTATCGCTTGAGAACGCCTCGGGTTCCATTGCTGAATTGCGTCAGAACTTGCTGCAAGGCTTGAACGCCACTCTTTCGCCCAGCGACTTGGACTCCCTCGGCAACGAGATGGATTTGCTGCGAAACGCGTTGATCGAAATCGGCAATTCCCGCTCGGGTAGTCGCAATCTCTTCGGAGGCACCGTCAGCGGCGGCAAGCCCTGGGAGAGTCAATTGATCGGCGGGCGCCAGCGCGTTGTCTACAACGGCAACAGCGAGGACCAGAGTATTCGGATCGGGGACGGTGTTGAGATCTCCGTGACCATTCCCGGCAGTTCCATCTTCAGCAAACAAGACCCCTCCGGTACCGATTACGCCGGCCTAACGGGATTGTCCAGCGGCTCAACCGCGGACCAAGGTTCCGGTTATGAGTACATCACGGTGCGCCACGACACGACGACGGCTCCAACCCTGGCTGGGTCGGGCTTGGCCCTCGTAGCGGGCGGAGCCAATGACACGTTGATGGGTGACAACACGTTGGACGTTGACGTTGCAGCGGGAACTGTGCAGTTGGGTAATGGTCAAGTGGTCCAGATCCCCGATGTCGGAACCCCGGAGTACGCCGACTTCACGGTCAAGAATGCTGCCGGCGGTGAATTGCATCTCGACTTCACGAGCTTCGCGGGAGCCGATTACAGCGGCACTGTGCGCGGCGATGGTTCCATTTCAATTGATGGTGGCGCCTTCACAGCGATCAACTTGTCCGAAACGGACTTGGAGCTTGCTCACCCGGAAAGCGGCAATGTGATCCATGTGGATACGACCTCCGTTACACGGGCCGGCAAGGAACTGGTCAGCTTTTCCGGCACGGTCAACCTCTTTGATGTTGTGCAGGGTATCAGCGAAGCCATGCACAACGAGGATGGACTCGAACAAGGCGAAGTTGCCGAGCGCCTCAACATGTGGATCGCCGAAGTCGATCGCAATCACGAAAACGTACTCGTCGCCTTGGGTGGGCTAGGTTCACGCAGCGAGCGATTGAGCAACACGGAGAACAAGCTTGAAGGCGTGCGGCTTCAAATCGAATCCCTGCGCTCCAACGAACTGGACGCCGACATTAGTGAAGCCGCCATCGAACTGGCGCGCGCACAGCAGGCCATGGAACTTGCCCAGGCTTCCGGTGTGCGACTTCTGCAAACCAACTTGCTGCAATTCCTGCGCTAAACGCCATGTCTGACACACCGATTTCCAACAATAGTGGTCCGATTCCGAATGGGATTCAAACCGGCTCCGCATCGCCGGCGGGAACCAAACCCATTCGTGAAGGAGCCGATACTCATAGTGGCGGCCCCGCGTTCAAAGCGCTGCTGGACCGTCTGGAACAGAAAGCCGAAAGCTTGCGCTTGAGTGCAGAGACGATTCAAGGGCCCGAGAAGCTTGCGGGCGCCATGGACGATGCTCGTGCCTCGCTGGAAGACGCCCTCTCCTTAGGCGATCAATTACTCGAGTCGTTCCGCAAAGCTCAGCAGGACGCGTCCGCACCCGAATTCAAAAAGGAAGACAAATGACACCTCTACTCCAATCGCGTGAAATCAAAGCGGACATGCAGCCGGCCCTGGCCCTTATGGATCGAGTGCTGCGCGAGTCCGAATCGATTTCTGCTGAGTACCCGTTGATCTTTGCAGAGGGTTTTCCAGGCCGAGCGGTGAGCTTGGGTTCCGATGATGGGGCTCGCTCCGCCTGCTCGATTTTGATCCGAGACTTGGTCTCGCCCATGGGCCAGATTCGCGTCGGGTTGATCGGCTCGGTCGTTACCGATCCGGAATTCAGGGGCAAGGGACTTGCGACCAAAGTGCTGGAGGCTGCGGAGCAGCAACTGGCGAACATGGGCGCTTCGATTGCGATCCTTTGGGCTGACGACCCCCGCTTCTACTTTGCGCGCGGATATCGCCCGATCGGCTCTGAAGACGACTTCGCCATTACCCACGAGCTGGTCAAGGGCCTGCCCAAGGCCCGCAATGCACGGCCTGTAGCGGAGCGGGATGCAGGTGCCATCCATGCCCTGTACCGCCAACACCCCTGGCGCGTTGAGCGCAATCCGCGCGAGACAGCAGCGCTATTGGATTGCCCGAAAATGACCAGCTTGGTTTGCGAGCGCGACGGCAAGGTCACAGCCTACGCATGCCTGGGCCGAGGTGAAGACCTGGGCGGCGTGATTCACGAATGGGGCGGCGATATCAGCGATGTGCTCAGCCTCGTGCGTGCACTGGTTGAAGAAAACTCGACGGCCACGGATATCACTTACCTGATCGCTCCGAGTAGCGAAGAGGCTTTGCACGCACGCTTTGAAGCGATCGGTTTGAGGCCTTCGCGCGGAATTTTGGGCCTTGGCAAAATCATAGATCGCGAGCGGGCGACGCGCGATTTGTCCGATCACATGCAAGGTGAATTGGAATTGAGTTTTGACCCCGATGCACCTGAAGCGGAGCAAGTCAAACTTGTTACGCCGAACGGCGCCGCCGAACTCAATGATGACACGCTGTTGGTGCTGCTACTTTCAAGCAAAGGCGAACGCGAAGAGATAGAAGACTTCGGCGCCGCTTTCGGAATCGACGTCAACGGTCTTCCGATTGAGCCCTTCCTCTGGGGCTTGGACTCGATTTAGACAAGGTTCGCTCTTGGGGGTAGCAACTCTCCCCCAAGAGTTTGGGTTTCAAACCCGACTCCCCGGTACGGCGTGCAGGCGCCGTACCCGTAAATCACCGGTGACGCGTAGCGCCATCGGTGATTTTCGTTAATCACTGCGAATGACGCGGCGCAAGCAACTCCCGGACGGAGGGTCGGCTGGGCCTAGGTGGCTGACGAACGAAGGGCGCTAGGCGTAGTTTTTGGGGAAGAGCATTCGCTCGACGCCCTCAATCGCAATGTGCAACACTTTGATGTGCACTTCCTGAATGCGGTCGGAAGTCGTGGCCAAGGGCACGATGATGGGGATGTCCACCATTTCGCGCAGCTCGCCGCCGCCTTTACCGAGCAATCCGACCGTGCGCACGCCAAGTTCGCGCGCTTGCTTGACGGCGTTGGTGACGTTCGGCGAGTTTCCGCTGGTCGAAATGGCCACCAGCAAATCGCCCTCCTTTCCATAGGCCTCAACTTCCCGCGCAAAGACTTGGTCGTAGCCGAAGTCGTTGGCAATGCAAGTCAGGTGACTGGGATCGGAGAAGGCAATGGCAGCGAGAGCCTTGCGGTTGCCGCGAAAGCGTCCGGTCCATTCCTCCGCGAAGTGCATGGCGTCGCACATGCTGCCGCCATTTCCGCAACTCATCAGGAGACCGCCGCCCGTAAGGGTTGCGTGCGCGGCTGTGACGAATTCCTGTACGCGAGCCAGCCCATCGGGACTGTCCATGAAGGCTCGTAGAGTCTTGCTTGCCTCATCAAAGGAGGCGCGAATGGGGTCGTTGGCGCTCATGGGGGGATTGTAGTCCTTGGAGAGTGCGGATCAGGGACAATGATTGCCGATAAATTCAGCCACCCTCGCCGGCGCTCCCTAACCCATTTCGTCCTTCAATCGATGCCGATTGAGTATTTGGATCGAATTGAGCGAATTCTCAGCCAGAGCCGATTGCGGCGGCGGGCGCAATTGCGCGCGCGCAGTGAAGCTGTGGGTTCCCTACTGCATCGGGGGTTGCCCATGGCGTGTGGTCCGTGCACACAGATAACACGAAGCTCAAGCCGGTGTGGGTCTCACGAATCGATGGATTATTTCTTGGTCATGAATTGGGGCCGATCGCGCTCCCAATACAAGACCTGCCGGAACGGGGCGCGGGTCAGAATGCGAGCATTGCGCAATCCCGCGGCGTGGCCCAGGCCGAGGAGCTCGAGCGGAGTGAATGCACTCTCCACTGCGTGGGGGTGATCGCTGATGAGAATCCGGGAACGGCCCAGTAGGCGAGCTTGAAGCTGAGCCCAGATGTAGCTGGATCTCGAGCGTATGGGGTCGCAAGCAATCAGTCCGAGTCGCGCCGAATTGGCCATGCGCCGCAGTAGATCAAGCGCCTTTCTCTCGCCCAAGCGGTGCAGGTATAGGGAGCAAGTGATGACATCGACTGCCGGAAGCTCATCGTGTACTGCGTCCAATTGCTGGAAGGACACTTTGGCGCGATTCAAGAGCGCACGCCGGCGAGCGTGGCGGAGTGCCAATCTGCTCGAATCCGTGCCGATCACCTTCAAGTTCAATTGCATTTGCTTTGCCCGCATCCATAGGCGAATCGGCAAATCCCCTGCACCGCAAGCGACGTCCAAAAGGCGAGTAGGCTGTTGTTTGGGCCGATTGCGTAACAAGTACAAAAGTGGGTCCCACAGCACTCGGTCGCTCGCCGTCCAACGATTGATTCGTTCGTATCCTCTTAGGGCATTGCGCCGCGCACTGCGATTCGCATTGGGGTGATCCAGCCACTCCAGTTCCCTGGCACGAGTCGTGAATTTCGGATCCGACATCTATATAGCCCCTCTCGATTGAGAGTTGCTGAGCGCCTTCGCTCAAGTGGGAAGATGTGTTGCAAGGTACCTATGGGACCCAGCCCTGAACTTTCCGCCTCTTGAAATTCGAAGATTGCGATTCTGTGCGACCGAAATTTCTTTGGGATCATTGTCGCGAGAGCCCTCGTCCACGCTTTTTCAGCAGCTTGCCGAACGGTGCCCCAAGGGGCGGGATCATGTTGAGATCGGAGTTACCTCCCCGACACGCCATTCCGCCACCAAAGGGGCTATGCTGCTATTTAGAGTTCCCATCTTCCCCGCTTGAGTAGCGCGATGAATACCTACACAGGGCTCACGGGCCTGCTTCTTACTGCCACCCTCGCCGGGCCCGGGCAAGCTCAAACAACTTTGCTGACGACCACCGGCAGTCAGACACAGGAATTCGGCAGAGCGGTTGCCATGGTCGGGGACACGAACGGAGACGGCTTCTCTGACTACGCCGTTGGAGCCAATGCCGCACCCGCGGGAGGAACCAAGCGGGGGCTCGTTGAATTGCGTTCGGGGCGCGACGGAACTTTGATTCGCGTTCACCCGGGGGGAGCTGACAATGACCGCTTTGGTTATTCGGTTGCGGCCGCCGGAGACGTCAACAACGACGGGTTTGCAGACTGGATCGGTGGGACACTGGGCGGCAATTACGCGCGCGTCTTTTCCGGCTTGGACGGCGCAGTCCTGTGGGATTTGCCGGGACCGTTCGCAAACGATTTTTATGGATACTCCGTCGCCGGCGCGGGCGATGTGGACATGGACGGGTTTGACGATGTCGTGGTCGGCACCAATGTGTTCTTGGCTTTCAAGCCGGGCTACGCCCATGTGATTTCGGGCCAAAACGGAAACTTGCTGCTAAATCTTGAAGGCGAAGCCGTGCTCGACATGTTCGGAACTTCTGTTGCGTCAGCCGGAGACGTCAATGGCGATGAAATTCCGGATCTAATTGTCGGCGCGCGGAGCGACGACAGTTCGGCCGCTGATGCGGGAGTTGCGCGGGTCTTCTCGGGCGCGAACGGCGACATGCTGCACGAGTTCTTCGGCGATCAGCCCGACGATAGTTTCGGTTGGAGTGTGGATGGCGCGGGTGATGTCAATGGTGACGGCTATGACGACCTGGTGGTGGGTGCGCCGGCCTGTGGCCCCCTGTGTTTTTTCCAGGCCGGCTATGCGCGCGTATTCTCCGGGCTTGACGGAACGGTCTTGCGGACGCATCGGGGCCAGCGCGTTGTGGATCAAACGGGTTTTGTCGTTGCGGGTGCGGGTGATTTCGACGGTGATGGCTTCAGTGACGTCATGATTGCTTCCCGAGGTCGCGACAATCGTCAGTTTGACGACGCGGGAGCGGTGGAGATTTTCTCCGGCTCCACCGGTGATCGAATTTTCTACACGGGCGGACTCTCTGATGACGAGCAGCTTGGATTTGCGGCTGATGCCGGCAGCGATGCGAATGGCGATGGGCGCCCGGACCTGATCGCGGCTGGTTTGACGGGCTCCGTCGTCGTGCGCTCAATCCGTTTGGGTCGGAATGTGGCGGAAATTTCCCTAATCGAAGGTGGGACCCAAACCCTTAGCTTGGTTGCTGGTCCGAACTTTGCCGGAGCCTCCGTAGCGCTACTGGGCGCCGAACAAACAGCTCCCGGACTTTACCTTGACGGTCACGTCTTGCCCCTTGCGCTCAATTTTTCCCCGAGCTTGTTGGTGTCAGCCCTTCAGCTGTCACTGCGCAGCGGACAAAATTTTATGGCGCCGTTGGTTGCTACTGCGGGAACGCAGGGCGTTCAGCCCGCGGGCAAGGCCGGCTTGCTCGACGCCTTCGGCGAGGCAGAGTTGAAGTTGGAAGTTCCCGCGCAAAGCGCACCGGCCTTGGCAGGCTTAACCCTGTATCACGCTTACTTCGTCATGGACGGTGATCAGGTGGTGTTAACCAGCGGAGCCGTGTCGGTGACAATGGTTCCCTAAGCCGCGTCCTTGGGCCCTTGCTTCAGCCGCCAAACCGTGTGGCTGATTTTAAGAGCATTCGCGCTAGACCGGAGCGGGCACTGGTAAAGGGATTGGCCAGGTAGCGGCTGAATTTCTCAAGGTGGTAGTCAACCACCATGTCGTCGAGTGCTTCGAGCAATGGATAGGCTCCGTGGCCCGAATGAATGCGTTTGAGCAAGCGCAAAAAGCCGACTTGCTTGAGGTCATCCATGCGCGCAATGATGCCTTGACTAGAATCGCCCTGGCGCAAGATCTCCACTTCACCGGCATCCATGGCGCTGCGATGGTCGCCGACTTGAAAGCCGGTCCAAAGCCCGTCATCAATGATCGGTTCCAGGCAAAGATTGCCGTTCGCTTTGTAGGTGTAGTTGCTGATCGAGCCCTTGGAGCCCATCAGCGAAAGGCGTCCGATCGAGTAATCGCGCGGCTCAAAGATGAAGGCTTTGCGCCCACCGGAGAAATTCAGTTGGCGACAGCCGACATGGCGACTCCAGGCCGTGCGCTTGGCGCTGCGTATCGCTTGCTCGCCCAACAACGTCTTGGCCATGGCCAAACCGTGATAGGCGTATGCGGATTGATAGAAAGCCACGCTCTGCACCTCGCCGATTTCCCCTGCGGCTACGGCCGAACGAATGGGGTCGAGCCAAGGCAAGGTGCTGCAATCTTCGGCGACCCATGCATTGCGCCAGCGCTCGAGTTTGCCGATGTGGCTCATGTGCTTGAAGCGCACAACCGGAGTGTCGATCAGCAAATCTAGGCTGGGTCGATCAGCTTGCGCCAAGCGCCCGAGAACTTCGGGAACAGCATTCTTCGTGACCGCCAAGTAAACCAAGTCCACCGCATTGATGTCCTCGGTTCGCAATGCGTCTATCGCGTCCACTTGGTACTCGCGATTGCAGGCCCGTACTGTTTTTGACGTACGGGCATAAATGCCGGCGATTTCGAACTCGGCTTGTAGCTGGTTCAAAGCCGGCAACGCCGCTTCGACCACCCTCTTGCCCGAACCGATGATCAGAATTTTTTGAGTGCTCATGCCGATTCCGTGCGAGATTCCTTTGTCAGGCTGCGGCGCAATTCCTCCGCCAAGCGGATGGAGAGCGCGACGATTGTCATGGTCGGGTTCGCGCAACCACTGGTCGGAAAAACGGATGCCCCGGCGAGATATACATTGTCGACTGCGTGGATGCGCTGCTGCGGATTGACAACGGAACTTGTGGGATCCGTACCCATGCGTGTGGTGCCGACATGGTGGGAGGCGTCTTGGGTAATCGGCCAGGGGTCGATTTTGGCAAGCGGAGTCTCAAGCCGGCCGAGTCCGGTTGCGGCCAATTCCTCTTCCAGCGCAGAATGCAATTCAATCAGCGAACGTTGATCAAGATCCGTGCAGCGCGAATTCACCAGCGGCAGAGGCTGCCCATTGACGTCAGTTTCCTCGGCCAGGACAACGCGGTTGTCCGGGTCGGGCTCCATCTCCATGAAATTTCTCAATCGGACGCGCTTGATCTTGGGTACGGCGCCGGGCATGAGCCTGAAATATAGGTACTTCAGGACGCTCGGCAGGTTGATCAAGACAGTCCCGATGAGGCCCAAGTAAGTCGCGAAGTTCTTGCGCGCGTTTTGAAGCTCGGAATCATCACCGGTTTCCGAATAGTCGCGCAGCGTAATGACCTTGCCCTTATTGCGGGAGATGAAGGCGCGTAGGAAAAGTTGGCTGCGCTTGACGAACAAGACGAGCGCTTCAATGCCTTGGTTGTCGGACCAGGCAAAGAGGGGTTCGAAGCGCACGTAGGAATTGACCAGCTTGTTATCCCTCTGCACCTGATCCGAAAGACGCAGCCCGGCGTAACCGGCGAAATCATTGCGAATACAGCCAAAGTAGTAGGGCAACTCCTCCACTGGTTGATGGAGATGCAAAATGCCGCAGTAATTCTTGGGATGGTTCATGAAATAGCGACCGACTTGGTCGTGTTCATTTCCCAATCCCGCTTGGTTCTGATCCGTTGAAAGCAGCAAAAGGCGCGCGTTTTCGATGCCCCCGGTAGCAAGTACAAAGCACTCGGCACGCAAGTGAAACTGCTGCCCCGCACGATTGACGATTTGCAGGCTGTCGACCGACGAGTTGCCCTGCTTGCCTTCGAGGCGCAGGACCGTGGCGTCTAGAAAAAGATCAACTTGGCCGTCTTCGTAAATAGAACTGCATTCCTTGGCGAAGTTTTGGGGCTTGCTCGCGGCCAGGAAAACCTTCTCTTCAAGTCGCTTCCAGGTCGGTTTGTAAGCGCCCGTCGCTTTCAACTCTGAAAACCCACCCGCTTCATAGGCGGATGGGTCCGGGAATCGATAGCGCTCAGCTGCCTGAGCGTAATAGGGACGCAGATCGTCGCCGCTGAGAGGCCAGCCGCCACTTTGAATCCACGGCCGCGCTTCGAGATCGACCGGATCCAACGGGCTCGACAATCCAGCCCAGGTTGTGGATGCCCCGCCGAGCACGCGCTCGCGAGAATACTCTTTGATGAAGAGGCCCTCGCTGCGAACTTCGCGCAGCTTGTCGCCGTAGGCTGTGGGCTTGCGTTGCCCACTTTCGAGCACGCAAATTCGCAGGCCGGAGTCAGCCAATTCCTTGGCGATCGTACCTCCGGCGGGGCCGGAGCCGACGATGCAAAGATCGTAGCTGTCAAGCTCTTCGGGTTGAGTCTCGCTGAGGTTGACGATCATTGCTTCAGATGCTCGCGAAGGCCTTGTGCGCTGCTGCGATCACATGCTCAATCACGGCTTCATCGTGAGCAGTTGAAACGAACCACGCTTCGAAGGGGGAGGGCGGCAAATGCACTCCGGAATCGAGCATGGCGTGAAAGAAAGGTGTCCAACGCTCGCGATCCGATTGCATCACGTGATCGAAGCATGTCACGGGCTGTGAGCGCAGGTAGGGACAAAGCATCGAGCCTTGGCGTCCGACAACTAGCGGGACATCTGCGCTCTTGGCGGCCTCCGTCAGGCCGGCCTCCAATTGGGCCGAGCGTTGCTCCAGGCCCTCGTAGACGCCGGGCTGATCCAACTCGGACAAGGTGGCGATACCTGCCGCCACGGCCAGTGGATTGCCGGAAAGAGTTCCCGCCTGATAAACGTCGCCGGCCGGAGAAATGCGCTCCATGAGTGCGCGAGAACCTCCGTAGGCTCCGATTGGAAGCCCGCCGCCGATTACTTTGCCGAGCGTGACAAGGTCGGGATTTACACCGCACAAAGAAAGATAGCTGCCTTTGGCAACGCGGAAGCCGGTCATGACTTCGTCAAAAATCAGCAGCGCGCCGTGCTTGTCACAAAGCTCGCGCAGTCCCTCAAGGAAACCGTGTGCGGGTTGAATGCAACCCATGTTGCCGGCGACAGGTTCCACAAAGATACAGGCAATTTGATCTGGATTGGCATCAAACAGGCTGCGCACGCTGTCCAAATCGTTGTACTCGGCGACCAAGGTGTGCTTGGCCAAGTCGGCGGGAACGCCGGGCGAATCCGGTGCACCGAAGGTCAGCGCGCCGGAGCCGGCTTTGACCAAGAAAGAGTCGCCGTGACCGTGGTAGCAACCATTGAACTTGATCATGCCGTCGCGATTGGTGACCGCGCGCGCGAGGCGCAGCGCACTCATGGTCGCTTCCGTACCCGAGTTCACCAAACGCACCATTTCAATCGGGTCGTGGCGCTCGGTAATCAGTTGGGCCAGCTCGAGCTCGCCGGCGGTGGGCGCTCCGAAAGCCGTGCCTGCTTCGACCACCTGATGCAGGGCTTCCTTCACGCGATTGTGGCCGTGCCCAAGGATTAGCGGGCCGTACGAAAGCACCATGTCCACATAGCGGTTGCCGTCGACATCGCTGATCCAGGCTCCCTCGCCCGCGCACATGTGAACGGGTGTTCCGCCCACAGCTCGCCAGGCTCGTACGGGACTGTTCACACCCCCGGGGATGATGGTGCGGGCGGACTCGAATATTGCTTCGCTCTTGGCGTGGCGCATGGAACGGGAATCGGGAAGGTGCTTAGTTTCGAGTCGAATCGCAATTGCGAGACGGTCCAGGCAGTTGACTGCCAATTGTGAAGTGAGTGTCGCACGCCCGGCTGGTAGCCCGGGATTTGGACGCCGCTGGAACGGGATGGAGGGCCGAAAGGATATCCGCGCGGAGGCTTGATGGAGTCGCTTCAAACACCGATAGCTCGAAGCATCTCACGAAGATCCTTTTCCCTGGGCCGCTTCAGCTCGTGTACGGCTTCAAACTCCAGTCGAGGATCCTCTCGGACGGCTCCGGCGGTGGTTGAGCCGATGCAAATGGCGATCTTGGAGCGCACCGGTGCGCCCCGCAGGGCTTCGGCATAGGCCGAGGCGGTGGAGGGGCTGGCGAGGAAAAGGACTTCGGTGTTCGCAATGGGGGCGTCCAAAGCGGCGGGCCCGGTGCCGTAAACAATGGGCGCAATCAATTGAGCTCCCGTCGAGCGCAGGAGCCGAACCAAATCGTCAGAGATCGAACCGCGGGGCCACAGCACGAGATGGCCTTCGTGCAGCAGCGGTTTCAACCGGAAAGCCAATACGCCGGAGGCCTTAGCCGGTTCGATCGCAACCTTGAAACCCAATTCAAAAACCTGAGCGGCGGTAACTTCACCGACCACGGCAAAGGGAACGTCCTTCAGGTATTCGTGAGCATTCTCAAGGCTGTGCAACGCGTGCTTGCTCGAAACACAGACCCAGTCCGGCTTGCGCGGGCATTCACTCTCCAGATTTGTGGGAAAGCTCTTCACTTCGAGCAATTCTTGAACGACAGGCTCCCAACCCGCTTGCAGCGCGGCTTCCGCATATTCTCCGCTGCGACCGATCGGGCCCGTGATGAGTATGCTTTTGGCGCTATTCGACATTGCTGTTGGGCTGCGAATCAACGCGTGCCGCCTCAATCAACTCGCGCGCGCCGTTGTCATTGAGTTCCTGCGCCAATTCCAATCCGATGGCTTCCGCATCCTCACGCAGCCCGCGGCGCATGCCTTGCACCACAACCTGGCCGTCCAATGACAGGACCCGAGCTTTGATGACCAAGTGGTCTTCCACGGCTCGCGCATGCCCGCCCACGGGAACGTTGCATCCGCCGCGAAGCTCGCGCAAGAGGGAGCGCTCGGCCTGGGCTTCGTGCCACGCTTCCATGTCGGTGATGGCGCGCACGCGTCGTTTGGATTCTTCGTCATCGGCCAAGCAAACCAGCCCGACGATGCCCTGGCCCACAGCCGGCAGGAATTGCTCCGTGTCGAAGACTTGGGTGATGCGTTCGCCAAGCCCCAAGCGCTCGAGACCCGCGCGGGCCATGATCAAAGCATCGGCTTCGCCACGTTCGAGCTTGTCCAGCCGCCCGCCCACATTTCCGCGTATGCCGACGACTTGCAGATCGGGACGGGCTGCTTTCAGCATGGCGGCGCGACGGCGTGAGCCTGTTGCAACGCGCGCACCTTCCGCAAGCTCCTCAAGTCGCTTCCCCTCGCGACCGACGAGGGCATCTTGAACCGCGCCTCGCCCCAGTACGGAAACCAGCTCAAGCCCGTCATCGAGAGTCGTCACCATGTCTTTCAGACTGTGCACGGCGACTTGAGCGCGACCTTCGAACAGGGCTCGATCTACTTCGACAGTGAAGATTCCAATCCGACCAAAGCGCGCCAAGTCCGTGCTTCGGTCAATATCGCCCGAAGAAGAGATCTGCAGCGGCTCCGGCTCAAGATCGCTCCAGGCGCCGCGCAATTGGGTGGCCGTGGTGTCGGCTTGCCACATGGCCAGGGGGCTCTTCCGGGTGGCTAGGTGAAACTTCATAGGTTGCCGAGGAACTCGCGGTATTTTTGATCGAGGATGGCTTCCGGGCTGGCGTGGCGCGCGCTTTTCTTCATTTGATTGAGCGAAATGTCCATCAATCGTCGCGTCAACAGTTCGGAAAGTTCCACCATGTTCGGGGGAGCATCACTTCCAGCGATCTCGCGCAGGATTTGCTCGCGCGCACTGCCGAAGCGTTCGCGCAATTCTTCGACTGCGGGAGCAAAGTTCGCGAAGGTGCGCAAACTGACGAATTTGTGGACTTCACCCACGAGCAAGTCGTCGACTTCGCGCATGGCCGTTGCGCGTTGAGCACGATTCTTTTCAACCATGCGCTGCACATCGTCCAAGTCGTAGACGATCAGGCTGTCGTCATTCAACAGTGCCGGATCCACCGCACGCGGAACCGAAAGGTCGATCAGCATCAGGGGTTGGTCGCGGCGGCGCAAGTCGCTTTGAAGCACGGTGCTCTTGTTCAGGATGCCCGCGGCGCCGTCGACGCAGGCAATTACGAAGTCCGCGCGCTTTACGCATTCGGAGAGCCGGCTTAGGTCCGTCGCTTCGCAGTCGAACTCTTTGGCTGCGGCCTGCGCGTTTTCGAGCGTGCGGTTTGCGAAGACCATTCCCGCGACGTTGCGAGCGCGCAAGTGAGTCGCTACCAAGCGCGCTGTATCACCGGCGCCCAAAATCAATGCTTGGTGCCGTTCGAAGCCCGCGAAGGCGCGCGCGGCCAGTTCAACGCCTACGCGCGCAATGCTCAGAGAGCCTTTGCCGATAGCCGTTTTGGTACGCACTTTCTTGCCGACCGAAAGAGCCTGTTGAAGCAAAGGGTCTAGGTTTCGATCGTAGCCCCCATGTTCGCGGCAAAGTTGCATGGCGCCGCGGACTTGACTGAGGATTTCGCTTTCGCCCAACACCAAACTGTCCAAACCTGCCGCAACGCGAAAGACGTGGATAACGGCGTGCACGCCTTGGTAGCTGAAAATGTGTTCATCGGCCGAGCCGGGAAACAGCAACTCTTGCATGCGCTGATAGAGCGCCTCCGAGGGACGTGCGGCGACGAGCGCTTCGGTTCGGTTGCAAGTGGTCAACAGCCACGCTTCTTCGACATCCTCCAGTGCCTTGAGCTCGGCCAAGCGCGCCGGCAAATCCGCCTTGGCAATAGCAAAACGTCCACGCACATCTACCGGCGCTGTGCGCCATGAGAGTCCAAGCAGGAATAGTTGCGGCTCGGGGTACACGGCTAATCAGGAGCTCAAGTGAAAGGCACCGTGTGGAAGCAAACTAATCAGGAAAGCGAGCACCAAAACCACAAAGCCGGCGGCAGCTGCCGCGGCCGCTCGTTTGGCATTGAATCCCATGATCTTGCCGGAGAACGCCACGGCTCCAAAATGGATCCAGACGCCCAGAACCAAAATCATGGCTGGGTCCGTGTAACTGAAGCCCTCGATTCCCAGTGCGTGGGCTTTCCAAATTCCGAAGTTCACGCCGCCGCTCAACAGGAGGAATCCGGCTAGAGCGGCGCGACGCGATAGCTGCGTTAAGTGTTCTAAATCGGGAAGTTGGCGATAGAGCAGGCCGAATTGGCGCCGCCGCATTTGTCGCAGCAATACCAGGTAAAGCACGCCGTGGATGCCCGAAATCATCACGGCCGATGTCGCCAGAAGTGCCGTGAAGACATGAATGAGGTAGACGGTCGTCGGTGCATCACGGGCTTCGAGTTCAAGCGGCCCGAATGCGGATGACAGGAATTGCATTAGGCAAATCAGGCCCAGGACAAAGCCTTCCGTGCCGCGCTCGCCCATGCGGATGGTGACCAGGGCGTGCAAAATGGTGCCGCCCAAGGCGACCGCCGAAATCGAAGCCCAAAGGTCGAGCCTGGGAAATCCTCCGGCCGCCGAACCGCGCGCGAGAAACAGCGCGATATGCATGGCAACAACCAGAGCCAAGGCCGACCGGGCTAAGCCCTGAACGCGTGGTGCGCGCTCTCCACCCCAGCCCATGGCGCTGAGCCCGGCGGCAATGAGGTAGGTGACCGGCAGGAAGACGGTCAGTGCTTGCACAACGGAACTCATTGAGGGAATCCAAGCGCCATTTGCGCAGCTGCCTTGGCTCGCTGAACAACTTGTTCAACACCGACGCCATGGGCCCAATTGCCGGCCACGAACATGCCGGGCGCCACTCCTGCGAGGTCTTTTTCAAGTTCTTGCATGCGATCTGTGTGGCCCAGGGTGTATTGGGGAATGGCGCGCTCGCGGTGGATGACTTGCAGCGCAGTGGGAATCGGTGCTTGCGAGAGACCTAGGGCTCGCGCCAGTTCGGAGCAGGCTAGCTCACCCGCGGCATTGTCGTCGAGTCCGGTAAGGGCGTCCAAGGGATAGATGCAACTCAGGGCCGATCCGCCGGCTGGTGCTCGCCGGGGAAAGGCGCGCGAAGCAAAGATGCAACCTAGGATCTTCAGGGTTTCCGGACCCTTGAAGGCGGGTGGGACCAAGAACCCGAACCCAACCGGCAGGCTTTGCAGGGCGCCCCTGTCAAAGCCCAACTGGACTTGCCCCACAGAGGCGGATTCGATCCCTTGCACGATTTGCAAGGACTTTGGGGCAAGGTCCAATTTGCTCATCAAGGAGCTGGCGTCCGCCGCAGATGTGCAAAGCAACACTCGCTTCGCTTGGAGCGATTGCCCACTGGCGCAGGTGGCATGGAATGCATCGCCATGACGTTCAAGCTGCACGACCGGGTCGCCCAATATCAGCGCTTTTCCCGCGCGCTGCTCCAATGCTCGCACCAACTCCTCAAGGCCGCCCTCAAAGGACAGCAAACTTGTGCGCGGGACGGCAGGGCCCGGAGCTTTCGTCGCGTTTTTGGAGGGGCGGGAGCGAAGCATTCCGCGCACCAAGCCGCCGTGTTCGGTCAAGAGCTTCCACAGGCGCGGAAAGGCGCTGCGTGCGCCGAGCTTGCGAGCATCGCCGGCATAAATGCCGCGGACGAATGCCGCCGCCAACAGGCGCGCTGGTTCGGAACCGATGCGTTCCGCAAACAGGTCGAAGGCGCTGGGTTCCGGAGCGCCGCGGGCGGGTGCCCGAAACTTTCGCAAGGGTTCACTGGCCAAGTACAGCTTTTCGCGAGCCGAAAACAGCTTCGTCGTTGCCAGTGCCAGGGGGTTGGTCGGCAACGGAACCAAGCGCTCGCTGTGAAAGATGTAGCGCTTTTTTACTTCCGGCGATGCAGCGCACAATTTGTCGGCGATACCGAGTTCGCTGCAGAGCTCGCGAAAGTTGCGCGAGCTGGCTTGAATCGTGTTGGGTCCCCTTTCGAACCGAAAACCGTCAATCTCTGTCGTGCCCGCATAACCACCGCAGCGCGGAGTCGATTCCAACAGTTGCACATCCGCGCCGGCCTTCAATAGG